>JBFWWA010000012.1:0-19712 GCA_050246455.1 Planctomycetaceae bacterium | reverse complement strand
CGGCTCGTCGGAATTGACTCCAAGCATCACGAACGGTTTGCCGTCGAAGTTCTTGACGATCTTCCGCAGGTACGGGTAGTACTGCCGGCAGACGGGGCACCAGTCGCCCCAGAAAACGAGCAGCACCGCCTTGCCGGAATACTCGCTTGATTTGAACTCCGCACCATCGAGATCGACGCCGGCAATTTCCGGAACTTTGCAGCCGACCGACAGATTCTCTTTCTCGAAAATGACCGGTTCCAGAATCTTCGCAAGTGTCGTGTCGTCGTATTCGACGTCACCGAACTCGGAAGCCACCCGCTTGCAGATTGTGAGAATTTCCTTGTCGAGTTTCTGAGCGGAGACTTCGTTTTCGATTTCCTCGAGGCGATTCTCGAGGTGCACTACAAGGCTGAGTCCCGCAAATGCCTTTACGTTGCGATGCGGACTCTTCTGCATCAGCGACTGCAAGAAACTGCGGATGCTGAGGTGCTCGAGTTTCTGGAGATTGAGGACAACCCCCTCGAGTTCCTCTTCAGCGACATGATCTTCAAGCAGTTGCCTGGTCGCACGCTGCATCAGATCGTCGGTGGTATCCGGATCGGAAAACGCGAGCACTTCGCAGACATTCGAAAGGGCCTGAAAGGCGGACGGCGTCTTCTTCTTCGTCGTTGCAATCTGCAACAGACGTCCGGCGAACGGCTTCGCAGGATTCGTTTTGAGGAGTTTCTTCAGATCGGACGAGTCTCGCTCTTCAACAGCCTTCTGACGGGCTTTCCCGTAATCGACCATGAACTCTTCGGCCGCGCGGCGGAAGTCGGTGACAACCGCCTGCACTTCCGGATCGAGGTCCGATGATGCGGAATCACTTCCTGCACCGGAAATCGGCTTCACGTCGGCGTAAAGCTGATTCTGCAGGTCGCGAAGATGCTGGACATGGACCGCGAATGCGAATCGGGTCTGCGGCGACAGCCAGGAATTGACGCCGATCACTTCACCCTTGCGATTGAAAAGCGGCCCGCCGCTGTTGCCGGGAGAGATCACGGCGTCGGTTTGAATCCATTGCTGATCCTTCGGCGCCTTCTTGAGGAACTGACGCGCACCGGTGGGAAGTTCCGAAGTCTTGTGAACTCCGCTGACGATGCCGCGCGTCGGTGTGAAGCTCAGTCCGCTCGGATGGCCGATGGCAATGACTTCCTGTCCGGGACGAAGCGGCTTGTCGAGCGCGAGGGGAAGTGCACGCAATTTCGGAAACTTCTTCGCCATTTCGAGAATCGCCAGGTCGCCGTCGGCATTCATCTGCCGAAAACCGGTAACGTCCGATTCCGTGCCATTGCGGAACCGAACGACGACTTTGTGGGCGCCCCGTACAACGTGGTGACAGGTCGCGATCAGTCCGGAGGAATCAATCACAAACCCGCTTCCCAGCCCGACGTCCTGCCCCGCCTTATCTTTCACCCGGATAACGACGACGCAGTCACCCACCTGTTCGATCATTTCTTCGAGCGGCAACTCGGCTCCTTCGGGAACATTCGGATCCGATTTGTCGGGCGTGACGTCCATCTGCTTCAAACGCCAATTCTTGGTCGGCGCAGAACTGGGGCGAAGTTTCGCCAGATCCACTGCACCGGCAGTCTCGGCCGTTACCGAACCGGCAGCGAGCGCTGCTTTTTCCGCATTCGCACCGACCGCACCACCCTTCGCAACGACCGACGTCGCAGCGGCGGCTTTCGCGGCTGTTTCCGGTGACGGCGCAGCAATCGGGGCTGATGCAGCGGATGATATTTCTTTGGACGCGGCCGGCTCGGCAATTCCTTCCCGTCGCTCGCGCGCCTGCCGGTCTGCGGGAGACTCGGTCGGTTCCTGCCGCGCCACTTCCAGAGGAATCGGCCCAGGTCGGAGAAACACGAGCCATACGAAAGCAAATAGCACGGCGCAGGCACCGAATCCGGCGGCATAATGAAGCCACGCCGGCGAACCAGAAGACTGTCGACTCGGTTTCGTCGCGCGGCGCGCGGGAGCCGAGCGACCGCGCGGCACTTCAGTGAAATCATCGTCCTCATCATCGAAGTCGTCGAGCGGCTGATCCCAGATGTCCTCCGCCTGAGCCGGTTTCGCCGGCGGGCGGCGCGGAATTGGTTTCTGAGATGAATCGGTTGCGCGCGATCGCTCACGCGGTGGCGTCGCTTCCGGCGTGCGTGATTTCCCGCTTCGAGGAACAGTGCTGTCGTTCGCTGAGACTTCCGGGACGCGAACCTTGTTGGCGCACTTCGGGCAGGCGATTGTCTTTCCGGCGTGACGATCGTCGACCTTGAGAATCGAATCGCAACCTGGACAGTCGATGCGTTGCACCATCGTCATCCCCTCCGGTTCCGGGCGCCCTCCCCGCAGAACTGGGGACTGCCCGTCACTACTCTATAGTGTGCCTACCAATCCGACCGAAATCCATCGGAGCTGACGGAGATTCAGCGTTCACTGCGGCCTTTGGGGGTCGTGCACCCCGCGGGCATGCAGTTTTTCCCGGAGTTTCTCGCGGGCGAGCCTCAGCCGACTCTTGGTCGTGGGGAGTGATGCATCCATGACGTCCGCAACTTCCGCCAGGGTCAGTTCCGAAAGATGGTGCAGCGTGAAGGTCATACGCTGGTCTTCGGGAATCTGCTGCAGCAGTTCCCCCACCAGTCTTGCGAACTCTCGCCGGTCGGCGGTTTCATCCGGCCCAACGAGGTTGCCGGCAACCCGCGCCAAGGCGTCGACGTCGTCTTCGTGCTTGCCTGTGGCGGCATGGACCAAAGCGTCGTGAGACTGACGGCGCACACTATCGATCAGCAGATTCCGGGCAATGCGATACATCCACCCGCGAAACCGGCCGACAGGGAGATAATCCCACGACTGGTTGTAAACCCGCAGCAGCGTTTCCTGGGTCAGATCCTCCGAGAGCTGCACGTCTCGCGTATTCCGATGGAAGAACCCGACCAGCGGAGCCTGATACTTCTCGACGAGTTCTTCGAACGCGCGCGATTCCCCTTCTTGAAGCCGGACCATCAATTGGTCGTCATCGGTCATGGGGGATGATCAGCTTCTTCAAAGCGGTAAAGGCATGAAGCAGGCCGCTGGCAGGTCCTGTCCGGGCCCGTTGACGCATTTGGCGCGGCACTCCTAATATAATGCGAGCAAAACTCCCGGAAAGGAATCGAGTGATCTCGTGACGCAGTGCCTGGTCAGCCTTCAATACGGCAGCAATGGGCGATTTTCGCTCGAAGTCGACAGCCGGCGTGTTGTCGTTTCACCGACTGCTCCACGGCCGAATCCTCATTTGAGCGATGAGCTGGTTCAGGCGCTCGAGCAGCCGCTCGACTTCCCGCCACTCGAACAGGCCGTCATTCCCGGTGACCGCGTCACGATCGCACTCGATCAGTATACCCCCGAGGCTTCCGCAATCGTGGCAGCGGTCTGGGAGCGGTTGCAGCACCGCGAAGTCAATCCTGAAGACGTCGTGATTCTGCAGCCGCAACCTTCGGGAAACGCACCATACGCCGATCCTCGGGCCGATCTTCCCGCTGATGTTCGTGACAAAGTGACCTGGAAGCTGCACGATCCATC
The DNA here is from genome assembly GCA_050246455.1 of Planctomycetaceae bacterium. Taxonomy (GTDB): domain Bacteria; phylum Planctomycetota; class Planctomycetia; order Planctomycetales; family Planctomycetaceae; genus CAZVJA01. Next base: position 16,133 of record JBFWWA010000012.1, on the reverse strand, counting down.
CGCCGCCGACTGCTGCATGTACCTGGCGACGACCTCGTCCAACGAGCGGATCTATCTTGCCCGCGAAGTGGTCGATGCCGACTTCGTGCTTCCGATCGGCTCGATCGCCTATGACCCGATCATCGGCTATCGCGGCGCGGGTAGCGTTTTCTACCCGGGCCTTTCCAATGCAGAGACGATTGCGCGGGCACAGGGTCAAGGCCACCACGAGCTCGGTCCCGAAGATGACCGTCCACTCCGTCAGACAATTGACGAGATCAGCTGGCTGCTGGGGGTGCAGTTTGCAGTTCAGGTCATTCCGTCGACCGGCGGCGGAGGTGCGAACGTTCTTGCCGGCGCGATCGATTCTGTTTTCCAGTCCGGTAAGCGGCTGCTCGAAGAGGGATGGTTCATTCAGCTCGACACACGTCCGGAGATTGTCGTGGCGGCTGTTGACAGAGATGCACAAGGGCACGGATGGGAACAGGTCGGTTCCGCACTCGATACCGCGAGGCATCTCGTCGCGCGCGGCGGCAGAATTGTGCTTCTTACCGAGCTCGACGCCGAACTCGGTCGCGGTCTTGAGATCATCCGGGACAGCCGCAATCCGGGTGACGTCATTCGCCCCCTGCGCGACCAGCGACCGGCCGATTTGATTCCCGCAACGCAGATCGCCGGGGCCGTCGAGTGGGCCGATGTCTATTTCCTCAGCAAGCTCGACAGCGACCTTGTCGAGGAACTCTTCATGATTCCGCTGGCTGACGAGCAGGAAGTCGCCCGTGCACTCTCGGGAGATGCAAGCTGCCTCTTCCTGGAAGCGGCACAGCACACGTTCGGGCGAATCAGGGACTGATCGCCGGCCGAGCCGGTTCTCCCGTCCGAAAAACCGCGCCAGCCGACCGGGTAAAGCTGCGGGGCTATATCAATCGCAGGATCGCCGGGGAAGGTTTCCGGATCTCGGTTGATGCCCCCGAGCGGCGCGGGGTAGACTGACATGGTAGATTTCTCCGCACTGATCGACGGTTGGCACGCTGCGTTCCGGCGCTGCGTCCGTATCGACCGTCTCTCTCCAGTCCACGCGTTCGGTCCCGCCAACGCTCCGCACGACGGAGACTGCTGATGTCGCCGCAAACTCGACGTGACTTCCTCGAACACTCGCTCTTCGCGGCGGCGGCAGCTGCTGCGGCCGGCAACGTCGCCGCACCGGTTCAGGCGGAAGATAAACAATCGAACAGCCCGAACGAGCGACTCCGCGTGGCGGTCGTCGGCGTCCGGGGACGCGGCGGAGAGCATCTGCAGGAGTTCACCCGGCGTTCGGATACCGAAGTGGCCGCGATTGTCGACGTCGATGAAGCGGTCGGCAAGGGGCGGGTGCGCGATGTCGAGAAGAAAACGGGCAAGGCACCGACCTGGTACAAAGACATTCGCGTCGCGCTCGAAGACAAGACCATCGACGTCATCACTGTTGCGACTCCCAATCACTGGCATTCGCTGGCGGCGATCTGGGCCATTCAGCATGGAAAGGACGTCTATCTCGAAAAGCCGGTCAGCCATAACGTGAGCGAAGGCCGCCGAGTCGTGCAGGCGGCACGGAAGCACAAGAAGATCGTCCAGACCGGAACGCAATGCCGTTCGAGCGTTGGCTTGATCGATGCGATCGCATTCCTGAAATCGGGCGGCATCGGGAAAGTGAACCTCGCGCGCGGGCTCTGCTACAAGGGACGTCCTTCGATCGGTCCGCGCGGAACGTATGAAGTCCCGGCGAGCGTCGATTACGACATCTGGTCCGGTCCCGCTCAAATCCTGCCGTTGACCCGTCCGAAGTTCCATTACGACTGGCACTGGCAATGGGAGTACGGCAACGGCGACCTCGGTAACCAGGGAATCCACCAGATGGATATCGCCCGCTGGGGACTCGGTGTCGATGACCTCGGCAGCAGCGTGTTCAGCTACGGCGGACGTCTTGGCTACGAAGACGCCGGCGAAACGGCGAACACGCAGGTCAGCGTGCATGACTACGGCGAAAAACGACTCGTCTTCGAGGTCCGCGGGTTGCCCACCGCACCACTGGAAGGCGCGGCCGTTGGCGTCATCTTCTATGGCACTGAAGGCTACATGGTCATTCCCAGCTACAGCGACGCCAGCGTCTTCGATCTCGACAAGAAACTCGTGAAGAAGTTCTCCGGAAGCGGGAACCATTTCGGAAACTTCGTGAACGCTGTAAGAAGCCGCAAGCAGGAAGAACTGAACGCCGACATTCTGCAGGGGCATATTTCCAGCGCACTCTGCCATCTGGGCAACATCTCTTATCGTCTCGGCGAAGTTCTCACCGGCGAGGAAGTCGCCGAGCGCGTGCAGGGAGATAAAGAGAACCAGGAAACCCTCGTTCGCGTGAAGGATCATCTCACGGAGAACAAGGTCTCCATCGATGGTCAGAAAACCGTCCGCTTCGGAAAGCTTCTGAAGATCGATCCGAAGGCCGAAGTCTTCACGGGGGAGGGAGCCGACGAAGCCAATCCGATGCTCACCCGCGAGTACCGGGCTCCGTACGTCGTACCGGAAGAGAAGGACGTGTAACGCCTGAAAAAACGGCAATCGGAATTCACTCAAAGGGCGCCAAACCGGCATCGGGTTGGCGCCCTTTGCTCATCTTGCCCTGATTGCCTTAAGCTGCTACAAATCCCCGCGATTTCCCGAGGGTCGGGCTGAGAATCGCCCCCCGGTCTGTACGGGTGGCTGACCTGAGAAGCAACAATTCGTCGTCCGACGACTATTCATTAATCGCTGATACTTCGGAGCGCGCATGGACGCGAACGCCCCCGTCTCTTCGAAAACTTCCTGCGCGAAGAATACTCGTCGCAATCAAACCGTGCTGGCAACCGCCGCTGCGATTCCCTTCCTGCTCTCGCTCGGTTTTCATGCCGCAGGTCCGAAGGCGCAGGAGCCGGAGCCCGGTGCAAGACGTCCCGCACTCGTCTTCGATCAATACATGGTCGATTACGGTCCAATTCGCGCCGAAGCGCACGCATTTGCCCACTTCGTGTTTCACAACCGCGGTAGTGAACCGGTTCGCATCACATCAGTCGAACCGAGTTGCGGCTGCATGACGTCCGAGTTCAAAAACAGAAAGATGGAATACGCGCCGGGCGAGGTGGGAGAATTCGATCTGACCGTGCGGACCACGCGCGAGACGCCGGGACAGAAAGACTATTACGTCAAGGTCCGCTACGAAGATCCGGATCCGCGCGAAATTGACGTCACTTTCCGCTTTGTACTTCCTGAACAGCAGGTCCGTGTCGAGCCCGCGGCGCTCATCTTCTACCAGAACGGACAAAAAGAGACTTCGCAGACGATAGTCGTTACCGACAATCGGCCGAAGCCGCTTGAAGTGCGAGACGTGACCACAACCTCCAATCTCGTTTCTGCAAAGATCGACAAGGTCGAAGATCTCCCCGAAGGTCCGCGTCGCACGCACATCGTCGTGACTGCCGCCCAGGACGTCCCCGCCGGAAAAGCGCATCGGGAAGTCATTGCCTTGCTCACAAGCGACAGCAAGTACTCGGAGCTGCAGGTTCCTGTCATGGTTCAGAGAACCGGCTCGGAAGTGCTGCACGAGGATGAAGCCGTGCAGGTTTCACCATCCTCGCTGACTTTGGTCCCGACAAGAGACAAGCGCGCCGACGCGGAAATTACGCTCACCGATTCGCGCACCAGGGCAATGCAGGTGAAAGACGTTCGCAGCTCGTCACCGGCGGTTACGGCGCAGCTTAACCCCAGGATCGAGACCGACAGTTCCGGCCATACACAATGGAAGATTGCCGTCAGCGCCGTGGGTGACCTCCCTCCCGGCCGCTTCCGCTCGGTGATCACCGTCCGAACCGACGATCCAGTCCGCCCGGAGCTACAGATTCCGGTGCAGGTCCACGTTGTCGATCCGCAGGCGGCCGAGCGCACCAGCGAAGCGTCGAAGCCCGCCGCAAACTAACCCGATTCTTGTGCGCACTTGGCTCCCCGTGCGCGCCCGGGATATACTCGAATTGAGCGCGGCACCGGATTGTGTGCGGCCGCAGATTCCCTGGCAGCGAGGGGCGAACTCTGGTGTCTACGAATGAATCTCCCGACCCCCTCTCTGTCGCAATGGCACGTCGCACGGGGCTGTTCGTCGTATTCTCGATGACGCTCTTTCTTGCAGTTGCGACCGGAACCTGTGTCGGCGCCGATGTGGCGAATGCGCCGGTTGCCGCACAGCTGCCTGACAAGAGTGTGGCCGAGCTGACGGAGCTGGTGCGCAAATCGATCGTCGTCGTTTCATTTACCGGTCGCGACGGCCGGCAGGCGGGCATCGGAACCGGATTCGTCGTTGATCCCGCAGGCCTGATCGCCACCAATCTCCACGTTATTGGTGAGGCGCGGCCAATTACCGTGACGATGAACGACGGACGCAAATTCAACGTCACCGAGATTCATGCGACGGAACGAGCGAGCGATCTTGCCGTGCTTCGCATCGATGCCAAGGACCTTTCCGCGCTGCCGCTGGGCGATTCCGATTCACTGAAACCGGGAGCGGAGGTCGTCACGGTGGGCAATCCGCGCGGTCTCACGTTCAGCGTGGCCGCGGGCGTCGTCTCCGGACGTCGAGAGATCGACGGCCGATCAATGATTCAACTCGCAATTCCGATCGAACAGGGAAACAGCGGCGGTCCGCTGCTCGACCGCGCAGGGCGTGTGCATGGATTGCTCACACTGAAATCGGTCGTCACCGAGAATCTCGGATTCGCAATGCCGGTGAACCTACTCAAGCCGCTCCTCAAAAAGCCGAATCCCGTCCCCATGTCGCGTTGGCTGACGGTCGGCACGCTCAATCCCAAAGAATGGAATCCGCTACTGGGAGCAAGCTGGCGGCAGCGGGCCGGTCGAATTGTCGTCGACGGTCCCGGCGAAGGCTTCGGCGGACGCTCGATCTGCCTGTCGCTCAAGCCCGTTCCGCCGGCACCGTCTGAAATCGGCGTCGACGTCCGCCTGAACTCGGAAGACGGGGCAGCAGGAATTGTCTTTCACGCCGATGGCAAGCACGCGCACTACGGTTTCTATCCCAGCAACGGCCGTCTCCGACTCAGCCGTTTCGACGGCCCGGACGTGACATCGTGGAATGTGCTGCAGGAAGTGCCGAGCCCTCACTATCGAAACGGCTCGTGGAACCGACTCAAGGTTCGCATCGAAACAGGCAAAATTCGCTGTTTCGTCAATGATGAATTCGTGATCGAGTCGACCGACAACGGCTATTCCTCCGGTGCCGCCGGACTCGCGAAGTTTCGCGACACGCGTGCGGAGTTTCGCAACTTCGAAGTCGCCGTTCAGATTCCGACGCGAAAGCCGTCGGACGACGTGCGCAAGCGCATCGCGAAGCTCGTTTCCGAGTTCGACCCGGCGAAACCGCCGAAAGGCAAGTTACTCGATCAACTGCTGGAAGATGGCGCTGCGGGGACCGCCGCGCTTCGCGAACACGCCGACCTGCTCGAACGGCAGGCGAACCACCTGAACCGGCTGGCGCGCGACGTGCATCGACGGAACGTTCGCCGCGATCTTGTCGCTGAACTCGGCAAACCTGAGGAAGAGATCAATCTGATGCGTGCCGCACTGCTCATTGCGGTGCACGACAACGAAGAAGTCGAGATCGACGGATATCTCCGCGAGGTCGAGAACATTGCGAAGGAAATCTCCGACGTGATTCCGGCGAACGCAACGGACACGCAGAAGCTCGAAGCCCTCGACAAGCACCTCTTCAGCACCCTCGGATTTCATGGAAGCCGTGTCGACTACTACAACAAGTCGAACAGCTATCTCAACGAAGTGATCGACGACCGGGAAGGGCTTCCGATCACCCTGTCAGTTCTGTATCTCGACGTGGCGCAGCGGATCGGGCTCAAGCTCGAGGGTGTCGGGCTGCCGGGTCACTTCGTCGTTCGTTTTGCTCCGAAAGACGGCCCGGAGCAGATCATCGATGTCTTCGACGGCGGCACCAAGCTGACGCGGGCAAAAGCCATCGAGCGTGTGAAGGAAACATCCGACAACACTCCGACCGACGACGACTGGAAGCCGCAATCAAAGCGGGCGATCATTTCGCGGATGCTGCAGAATCTGCTCAACGCGGCGGGGGACGCAAATGATGTCGAACGGATGACGTCATACGCGGAGACGCTCGTAGAACTGAATCCCGAATCGATTCCAGAGCGGTGGTATCGAGCCGTCCTCTATTTTCGGACCGGACGCCTCGACGATGCGAAGATCGATGCCGACTGGCTGCTCGAGCGCGATGAGTCGCAGCTCGAGAGAATCGTCGATATCGAGCAGGTTCGTGCCCTGCGCCGCCTGATCGATGAAGCGCCGAAATAGTCGGCCTCGCTGGAGTGCGCGTCGGCAGTCATTCCTTGCGGCGACGCCGCGAGTATCCACTCCACATTCCCACGGCCCCGAGGACCGACAGAAGGATAGATGACGGTTCCGGAGTCGCGAGTGCGCCAACCTCCGCCGTGATGGTCAGTGCCGTCACCGTCGGGTCAGAGAGAAAACCCATCGGTCCGAACTCTTTCGCAAACATCAGACTCGATCCGGTTGAAGCGAAGACTTCCGCCCGGGAATCCGAGACACCGCTCCCCGTCGCATTGAGTTCGTACAGCAACGTGAGCTGAAAACTGCTGTTGAGCGGAATGATGAACGACAGGCTTCCGCTGTCGCTGAATGGCGTTAGCCCCGGAGTAAACTGGCCGGCTGAACCGTTCATGATTGAACCGTAGCTCGACGATAGCAGCCAGTTGGCACTTGCATTCCCTCCCCCCGAAGCCGCAACTTCCCCGACAATCGACGCGTCAATTGTCACCAGGGTCGGCGTTCCTGGAACTTCGAGTCCCGTCGCATTCACGAAAATCGTCCAGAGCGACGGCACCAGCGAAGAATTGTCTCCTGAATAGACGCGCGAATCGGCGGAGTAGGAGTCGCTCGCGGCTGTTCCCGTCCCTTCGGCGTAGAACCGTCCGAAGCCGGGAATCGAGATCGTTCGCGACGTCGTTGGCGCCACGCTGTTGAGGTTCGTGAAAATCTCGGCCTGTCCCGTCGCCATTGCCGTGAACGGCGGACTCGGCCCGAGCCGGGTGTGCGATAAGCTTCCGCCGAACGCGCTCGAGGTGACTGTCGGCGAAGGAGCGGTCACGACTCCGGAGGCCGTAACATCGACGGCGGCAAATGCCTGCGAGACCGGCGGCGGAGTCGGATTGACGTAGTGAATGGTCGCTGCAATTGCATCATCCGCATTCACCAGCGTGAACAGTGCGATGACGACGCAGACAGAATGAACCCGGAGCGCGGCGAGCTTCATGGCGAACACCTTGATGAATCCGGAACGAAGAGAACGATGAATGGAGCACCAGAAATATCCACGTCTGCTTCGGTCGTCAACTCGCAAACATCTCGCATTTCCCGCTTCGGGCGAAGTCGCGTGTGGGTACTGCATCGGTGTATAGTGGAATGAATGCCGAATGGCGTGCACCACGATTCTTCGAGGAAGTTCAGGACAAACAGAGAGCATTAAAGTCTCCTCAATGTGGCCGGATTCCCTCACCACCAACGAGCTCCTGCATGAAGCCGGCGCGGGGAATGCGCGCGCGGTCGACCGCTTGCTCGACCGGCATCGGCAGGCACTTCTCCAGCTCGTGCGATACCGTCTCGATCGAAAAATCGCCACGCGCATCGATGCCAGCGACGTCGTCCAGGACGTCCTCCTCGAAGCGAGCCGTCGGCTTGCCGACTACATCAAATCTCCGGAGATTCCTTTTCACCTCTGGTTGCGCGGATTGGCGCGCGATCGCATGATCGACGTCCACCGCAGGCATCGACTCGCGGAACGGCGCAGCGTCGACCGCGAGCAGCATCAGGCCTCAACTTCAAACAATCGTTCCGGCTTCGATCTGATGGGCGCACTCGGCGACCCCGGGATCACTCCGGCAGCCGCCGCAATTCGCCGGGAACTGGCGGTGCGATTTCGCGATGCCATCGATCAGCTCGACGAGCTCGACCGTGAGATCGTCCTAATGCGGCACGTTGAGATGCTCACGAACAGCGAAGCGGCCCAGGCGCTCGGACTCTCTGCCCCCGCCGCCGGCATGCGCTACCTGCGTGCGCTCCGCCGGCTTCGCGATCTCCTGGGTCCCCAGGAATCGATGGAACTGTCTCGGTCGATTCTCAGGGAGCCACGACCGTGACTGCTCCGACGTCCCCACCGGAACCAGAAGCCGGCCAATCGGACAATCAGCTCGCAGTCGTCCTCGAGAAGCTGCTCGAAGCGCGTCGACGCGGAGAGGAGCCCGATATCGCCGCCGAGGCGCGCCGGCATCCTGAAATCGGCGATGAACTGCAAAGTCTCTGGACGGCCGCAATTCTTGCCGAAGAACTTGGTCCGCAATCGATTGAACTCGACGGCATCGCCACACTCGCGGTGCCGGCCGCACCTTTGTCTCCATCCACATCAACGACACTGCCGCGTCGTTTCGGCGAATATGAGCTCCAGGAAGAGCTTGGCCGCGGTGGAATGGGAGTGGTCTACCGAGCGCGACAGACGAAACTCGGCCGGGATGTCGCTCTCAAGCTGATCCTGCGTGCCGGCATGGCTTCCCCCGTCGACCTCGCCCGGTTCCGGGCGGAAGCGGAATCGGCAGCACAGCTCGATCATCCGAATATTGTGCCCGTGTTCGAAGTCGGCGACGTCGACGATCAACCTTACTTCAGCATGAAGCATATCGAAGGGACGACGCTCGCCCGCCGTCTCGCGGACGGTCCGCTCGATGCGCGCGTTGCGGCAGCCATGCTCACACCCATCGCCCGGGCAATCGCAGAAGCGCACCGCGGTGGCGTGCTTCATCGCGATCTCAAGCCGTCGAACATTCTACTCGACGCCGAGGGACGCCCCTTCGTCACAGATTTCGGTCTCGCGAAGCGGGTCGAAACCGGAGCCACCATGACGCAGACCGGGGCGATCGTCGGCACGCCGAGTTACATGGCTCCCGAGCAGGCGGCGGGGAACCGCGGCTCGATCAGTCCCGCCACCGACGTCTACGGACTCGGCGCAGTTCTCTATCACATGCTGACGGGACGACCCGTGTTCCAGGCGGCCACGCCGGTCGATACGTTGTTCCTGGTTCTCGAGCAGGAGCCGCTGCCGCCGCGGCTGCTCAACCGGCAAATCGATCCCGATCTCGAAATGATCGCGCTCAGGTGCCTCGAGAAATCGCCATCGATGCGATATTCATCGGCAGATGCGCTCGCGGACGATCTTGATGCGTACCTCGCGAGCGAACCGATTTCGGCACGAACGACGAGCCTTGCGCACTGGTTCGGCCGGATGCTTCGCGAAACGCATCACGCTCCGCTGCTCGAGCAATGGGGTCTGCTCTGGATGCTCCACAGCGCAGTCGTGTTGATCATGTGTGTGCTGACGGCCTGGCTGAATTGGCGCGAGTTCCGATCTCCACTTCCCTATCTTGGAATCTGGACAATCGGACTGGGGCTCTGGGGCGCGCTGTTCTGGAGCCTTCGCCGACGGGGTGGGCCGATTACATTCGTCGAGCGGCAGATTGCGCACGTCTGGGCGGCAGGGGTTATTTCCAGCACCCTTCTCTTTCTTGTCGAAGTGGTGCTCGGGTTGCCGGTTCTGACCCTCTCGCCCGTTCTTGCTATCGTCGGCGGCGTTGCGTTTCTTGTCAAAGCGGCGATTCTTTCCGGCACGTTTTACGTGCAGGCGGCCGCCAACTTTCTCTGTGCGCTCGCGATGGCGCGGTGGCCCAGCGTGGGTCTCTTGCTGTTCGGCGTCGTCAATTCGCTGAGCTTTTTCATTCCCGGCTGGAAATACTTCCAACAGCGGCGAGCGGCGCAGCGAACTCTCGCATAGCATTCATTCCACCGTGCCGCTACGCGACTCTGTTCACCTGGAATGCCGGACGTTATTCGTCTTTCGACGGACCGGCGAGGAAGCTCTGGAAATCGGTATCGGTGCTGAGAATTTCCTGCAGCCGGGCAAGCGAGCGAGTCAGGAGAACGCGCGTCGCACCGTCCGTCTTGCCGATCTTCGCGGCAATTTCCTTGGACGGAAGTCCGTCGACGTAGCGCATCTTGAGGGCGTCTCGCGCGTCAGGGGCAAGACTTTCCAGCGCCACCAGGAGCTTGAGCTCCTTCTGGTTGCGCGAAAACGCACGGCTCGGTGTAGTCATGCTCGATACCAGGAGTTCGATGAAGCCCCCCTGCTCTCCGTCGCTCCCTTTCGTTTCCAGGGCCCGTTCTTTCTCGGCGGAGCGCTTCTGAGCACCGACGTACTTGCGATGCGCGTCGATGATCCGCCGTTCCGAGAGCTGGCAAAGCCATGAGAACGGATCGCGCTCCTCGAAGTCGATTTCTTCGAGCGATCCGACGGCGCTGATGCTGACTTCCTGAAGGATGTCCGTCGCCTCGACCTTCCGGCGGAGCTGGTCACTCAGGCTGCGTTCGATAAACGCGAGGAGTTGCGGGCGACGGCTCTCGATGAACTGCACGAGCGCGTTCTTCTCCCCCCCTTTGAGCTTCGCAATCAGCTGCTCGTCAGGACCGTCCGAATTCTCGAAATCAGCCATCGCTCCGCCCTCCAGAACGTGATCTGCGGCGATTGTAACACGGCTGAAACGCAATTCGTACTCCCGTTTCTGCTGCGGCCTTCTGGCTGTCTGACGCGGCATTTCTTCGGCCAAGACGGATGCCGCCTCAGATCATTCCGGACCGCCGGCGCGGTCGGCCGCAGACCCCGATTGCCTGATTTTTGCCTTTTCACTACTATCCGCCCCTCGGAATTCCCCAGAGGCGAACTCAGTCGCATGTGATCGGCCAGATTCGGCCTCGCGCATTCAGGAGATCGACGGTGCCCGTGCCGCAGCAATACAATCACCTCACTCAGACCCGATACGGCGCGCTGATCTATAATCGTTTCGACACAGTCCTCGGCCGATCGATCGAGTTGTACGGGGAGTACGCAGAACGCGAAATCAGCGTGCTCGATCAGGCGGTCTCCGCCGGGATGTTCGTACTCGATGTCGGCTCGTATATCGGGCTGCACTCGCTGTTCCTGGCTCGGAAAGTCGGACCGGCGGGACGGGTTCTCTCGTTCGAGCCGAGGCGGCTGATGTTCCAGGCTCTTTGCGGAAATATGGCGATCAACAGCCTCTCGAACGTGCACTGCTGGAACGCCGCCGTCGGCGCACACATGGGAGAGATTACGGTCGCGCAGCACGACCACCAATCCGCTTCGGACATGCGAGCCGCGACTCTCGCCAACTCCGGCGAAGGGGAGCGAGTTCCGCTACTTTCAATCGACAGCCTGCAGCTTCCCCGCTGCGATTTCATCCGCCTTTCTCAGCCTGGTACTGAGGAAGACGTACTGGCGGGAGCACAAGCGACGCTCGCACGGTTCCGCCCCGCACTTTACATCCACGGCGGATTCACTCCGACGCAGGAAGCAGGAATTATCCGCCGGCTCGAGAACTTCGGCTATCAGATGCACTGGCATGAGCCCGAGCTCTTCAACGCGCAGAACTTCGCGGCCAATCACGAGAACGTCTTCGGCCAGACGCGCGCCCGCAATCTGCTCTGTCTCGATAATCGAGTCGCGCGAGAGCTGATCGGTTTCATTCCCGCTCGATCTTCCCGTGCTGCGTAACGACCGTCGGAAACTGAGAAACGGCGACTTTCGCTGCGCGGAACGATCTCAAAGGCTACTTCACCCGCTTGGATTCGAAGGCCTGAAAGTCGGGCGTTGTGTGAATCTTGATGCGTTCCGAATGCTCAAGCTTCGCATCGCGCGCAGATGACGAATCCTCCAGCTCGACAAAGATCGCGGCCGATCCCGGCGATTTCTCAACGAGCGCCAAGCCGCGCTCCGGTCCGAGCAGACAGGCGGTCGTGTCGAGACCGTCAGCGGTGATCCCATTCGGCGCGATGACGGTCACGCTCGATCGGCGCGTGAGCCCCATCGCAGTGCGCGGGTCGACGATGTGCGAATAGCGCTTTCCGTCGAACTCGACGAATTGAAACGCATCTCCCGCGGTCGAGCAGGCTGCGTTCCTGAGCGAGAGGAATCGTTCCGGCGGCTGTTCGGGACGCTCGAGCGATGCAATGCCGACGGTCCATCCCTCTTTCCCGGGTGGCGGATCCGCCGCAACGATATCGCCCGAGGCGGAGACAAGTGCGCGGGAAATGCCGTGTGATCGAAGGACGGCAATGGCTTCGTCGGCGGCGTAACCCTTGCCGATTGCGCCGAAATCGAGCTTCATCCCGATCTTCTGCAGTTCGACGGTTCGGGCCTTCCTGTCGAGGATGATCGATTTGTAGCCGATGAGTCCGAGCGCAGCTCTGAGCTCTTGCTCGGACGGGAGCTGCTTTCGACGGCGTGCCTTGCGCCACATCTGAACGGCCGGCCCGACCGAAACGTCGAAAGCACCGTCGCTGGCGGCAGAAAGCTCAAGTCCCCGCTCGATGACGCGCTGCAATTCCGGACTGACCGGGATCGGTTTGCCTGGTCCGGAATTGCGGCACAGGCGGCTCAATTCGCTGTCGGGATCATAATCGCTCAGGATCGCGTTGAGCTCCTTAATTCGGCCAAATGCAGCGGCGGCGGCCGCGTTTGCGGATGCCTCATCGGCCGAATATAATGTGAGCTCGAACGGTACCCCCATGAGCACCCGGCGGAACTCGTACCGCTCGGACATTGGTTCAGCAGTGATTGTTCCGAGCAAAGTCCCGGCGACCAGCCATCCTGCCACGGCCCATTGCATTCGATATCTGCCGTTCTACTGAACTACGCGACGGAGTTGATTCCATGTCCAGCCTAGTCCGGCCGCGCATCATCCTGCAAGCGACCCGCGCTGCCGTTTTTCTCTCCTTTCTCGGCCTCATCCTTTCCGCCGTATCGGCCGCAGAGCCCTGCGTCCCGAAACCGGTGAAGAAAGCCTCCGTGCCGGTTCAGACGGTCTCGCAGGCCGATCCGGAAATGAAGGCCTACAAGGAAGAAATTTCGGGAACGGACGTCAGCTTCGAAATGCTGCCGATTCCGGGCGGAGAATTCCTGATGGGAAGTCCCGACAGCGACCCCGAGAAGAAAGCGGATGAACAGCCTCAGCATAAGGTGCGTGTCGAGCCGTTCTGGATGGGAAAGCATGAGGTCACCTGGGACGAATACGACATCTGGAGTTTCTCGCTCGATATCCAGCGGCGCAAAGTCACCGGTGGCGTTGCCAACGACAAAGACAAGATCGCGGATGCGGTCACTCGCCCCACGAAGCCGTATACCGACATGACTTTCGACATGGGTCACGACGGCTTCCCCGCCATCTGCATGACGCAAATAGCCGCGAAGATGTACTGCAAATGGCTGAGCGAGAAAACGGGGCACTACTACCGACTGCCGACCGAAGCCGAATGGGAATACGCCTGTCGCGCGGGAACTTCGACCGTCTACTCGTTCGGCAATGACCCGGCTCTGCTCGACGAGTACGCATGGCATACCGGCAACAGCGAAGAGAAATATCAGAAGATCGGCAAGAAGAAGCCGAACCCGTGGGGCCTGCACGACATGCACGGCAACGTCGCCGAATGGGTCCTCGACCAGTACCAGGCCGATTTCTATCAGCAGCTCGCGAAGAACCCGGTAACGAACAACCCGCTGTCAGTCCCGACCAAGATTTACGAGCGGGTCGTCCGCGGAGGGTCCTGGCAGGACGAGGCGAACATGCTTCGCAGCGCCACACGCGTCTACTCCGAGCCCGACTGGAAACAACAAGATCCGCAAATCCCCCAGAGCATCTGGTATCTTACGGATGCCCTTCATGTCGGATTCCGCGTTGTGCGACCGCTGCGGACGCCGACGGCGGATGAAATCAAGAAGCTGCAAATCGAACCGATCCCCAAAGATCTCGTTCGCGAATAAGATCTGTCCGAAGAACTTCTCACCGCATTCGGAGCTGCCCATGAATCCTGAAACGCAAAACGTTTCGTCACGCCGCGACTTCCTCAAGAAGTCTTCGCTCGCTGCCGTCGGTGCCGGCCTGGTTGATCTCTCGCTCGCATCGAGGGCGTTCGCGGCCGGCGACGATACGATCAAGGTCGGGCTCATCGGGTGCGGAGGACGAGGTTCAGGGGCGGCCGTTCAGGCGCTCAGCACCGAAGGAAAAGTACAGCTCGTCGCAATGTGCGACGCATTCGACGACGTGCTGCAGAGCAGTCTCACCAATATCCAGAAGCAGTTCGCATCGCAGCCGGAACGCGTTTCGGTTCCGGCCGAGCGGCAGTTCGTCGGCTTCGACGGCTACCAGAAGGTCATCGACAGCGGCGTCGATCTGGTCATTCTCGCAACTCCTCCGGGCTTCCGGCCAATTCACTTCGAAGCAGCAGTGAAAGCGGGCAAGCACGTCTTCATGGAGAAGCCGGTCGCAGTCGATGGGCCCGGTGTTCGCAAAGTGCTCGAGGCAGTAAAGGTCTCGATCGACAAGAATCTGAAGGTCGGCGTCGGTCTGCAGCGTCATCATCAGCAGGCCTACATCGAAACGATCGACAAGATCAAATCGGGTGAAATCGGCGATATCCAGGCGCTCCGTGTTTACTGGAACCAGGGGGGCCTCTGGGAACCGCGACGGACGCGCGACCAGGTGAAAACCGAAATGGAATACCAGATGCGCGCCTGGTATTACTTCACCTGGCTCTGCGGCGATCACATCGTCGAGCAGCACATCCACAACCTCGATGTCGGCAACTGGGTGAAGGGTGCCTACCCGACCCTCGCGCGCGGAATGGGCGGCCGCGAAGTCCGTACGGAGAAACGCTTCGGCGAAATCTACGACCATCATGCCGTCGAATACATGTACGAGGACGGCTCGTGGATGTTCAGCCAGTGCCGCCAGATTCCGGCAAACTGGAACAGCGTCACCGAACATGCCATCGGCACCAAGGGTGTTGCGGACATCAGCGCCTCGATCATCGGAAAGAAGATCGCCCTGAACGACGTCGGAAGCACCACCGTCAAGGACGTGAGCTGGAAGTACACCGGCAAGAAGGCCGATCCGTACCAGGTCGAGCACGATGACCTCTTCGCCGCAATCCGCAACAACGTTTCGTTCAATGAGGGCGCCAACGGCGCGTATAGCACCCTCACTGCGATCATGGGTCGCATGGCGACGTACTCGGGCAAGCCGGTGACCTGGGAACAGGCGCTCAACTCGCAGCTCGATCTCATGCCCGAGAAGTTCGCATGGGACGCAAACCCCAAGGTGATGCCGAGCGCGAACGGCGAGTACCCGATCGCCGTTCCCGGCATTACGCGCGCCGTCTGATTCTCAGAACGTAATTTCGATTTGCTCCCCAAGCCCAGGGAATGCATTCCCTGGGCTTCTTTAGATTCGGAAACCGACTCTCTCGATGCCCGCATTTTCCCATCATCTTTTCGTTTGCGGAAACCAGCGCCCCCCCGGCAATCCCCGGGGCTGCTGCAATGCCGACGGCAGCGATCAGCTTCGAACCGCCCTCGCTGCCGAGATCAAGAGCCGAGGGCTCAATCCGCTCGTCCGCGCGAACAAGGCGGGCTGTCTTGAACAGTGCGAGCATGGGCCCGTCGTCGCAATCTACCCGCAGG
Organism: Planctomycetaceae bacterium; assembly: GCA_050246455.1. Lineage (GTDB taxonomy): Bacteria > Planctomycetota > Planctomycetia > Planctomycetales > Planctomycetaceae > CAZVJA01. Next base: position 463 of record JBFWWA010000012.1, on the reverse strand, counting down.
GAATCTTCTACGGCCATGTGACGGCAGCCGATGCTTCGCGGATCATCGAGGAAACCATCATCAACGGCCGCATCCTCGACGATCTTCGCATTGCCGACGAATGCCTCAACAATCCCAGTTGCCCGCACATCGTCGCGAAGCAAACCGCTTCCCGAGGAGCTTAATCGCTCGTGCGTCTCTTCGTTTCGGAATACGTCTGCGGCGGCGCCTGGAACGACGGACCGCTCGACAACTCGCTCGCGGACGAAGGACGTTCCATGCTGCTGGCGGCATGCGCCGACTTCTCCCGCATCCCGAACGTTCAAGTCGTCACGACCTGGGATTCACGACTCGGACCTTTTCCGCTTTCCGCAGTCGAGGCCGTTCGGACAGACCCGAGCCGGGAGCTTCAGGAGTTTGATCGTCTGATCGGTGAGTGCGATGCCGCCTTCGTCATTGCCCCGGAGTTCGATCAGATTCTCAC
>JBFWWA010000011.1:0-20151 GCA_050246455.1 Planctomycetaceae bacterium | reverse complement strand
CCCGGCGCGCCCGCGGGGGGCATGATGTAGTCGAGATGAGGACCGGTCGTGAGCGTCAATCGATAGAACAGTTCCGCTCCGCCTCGGAACGTGACGTCGTGTACCTGGAGGATGTACTCACCGTCGGACGGCAGAGTGACATCGAGCACGGCATCGCGGCGAACCCCGCTCTTCGTGTGGGCAATGCGGCGCGTGCCGGCAAATAGTTCGAGCGAAGCCGCGAATCGCGAATCGATCCGCAGCGCCTCGCAAACCGCGAGAATCCGCTGGTCCTTCTTGCCGGTGAACTTGTAGAAGTCGACGTCGGTTTCCCGGTCGCTTTTTCCGTTGATCACCTTTTCGAACTCGAGCGGCATCGGTTTGTCGGCCGTGTCGTTCGGTTCGACTTCAATCGCTTCCATCCGCGCGCCCACCACGAAGGTTCGCGGATTACTGAGTCCGTAAAGACCGGCCGCGCGAACTTCATGATCTCCCGGAGGGACATCGGGCTTAACGGTGACCGTGAAGACATTAGGACTTTTGAGCACGGCCGAAATGCCGGGGTGGCTGAACAGCAGCCGGTCGACTTCGTCGAGATCGGTCCCGCCGGCAAGCGTGAAATCGACGGAAGTCCCTGCTTTCGCACCAGCGGGGAAAACCGAGGTGAGCCGCGTCTGTGGAAGCTGGGCGGACGCGGTCGTGCAGACGAGGAGACCCGCAGCCAAAAGGGACAGAGTCGTCATGGAGCGTCGCAACGAAACGGTCTTTGACATATCCACGGAGTGTCCTCGAGCGCTCAGTTTCTGACAGGCGGTTTTCAATCCACGATGAATCGGCAGACCAGGGAGTCCGCCGTGCGTTTCGGTGAGATTCTCGAGCGGGAATCAGGCTCGTGAGGAGAGAGATTGGCCTCGATTCGCCGCTCTTCGGGGGCAGGTCTTCGACTCTACTATTTTATCCCCGGCTGCGAGCGCTCGGGGACACATTTTCGGCATTCGGACGGCGGGTTGAGCCCACCAGCATTTTTGGAACGACGTTCTATTCCGTTCAGGCCGGCAGAAGGGGTCGGCAAGGCCGACCCGACAGGCCTAGTGGTTGAACAAGAACTCCTTCGTATTGACGAGCGCCCACAGAATGTCTTCGTAGGCGGTCTTCACCGCAGCTTCATGCTTGCCGATGTGTGCGAGCGCGATCTTCAACTCTTCCTCGTTCGGCTCGCGCGAATAGACCCAGCGGTAGATTTCCTTGATACGGACGTCGTGCGGCCGCTCTTTCTCGGCAGCGAGCAGTGCCGCGCGGCCGGCACCGTTGGCGATCTTGTCCTGCACTTCGCTGCTGTTGAGCAGGTGCAGACTCTGCGCGAGGTTCGCTTCCTGGGATCGTTCGCACTCGCAGGCGGTGTCCCCCTGCGGCTGTCCGAAGACCTTGAGGAAGTACGGGCCGATGCTGGTATCGGGGAGTTGAACCGCCCGGGTGCCGGCGGGAAGTCCGCTATACGCCTGGGTGGTCGAGGTGACCTGATGGAATGCATCGTAGAGAACTTCCGCGGTGAGCCGTTTCGGATAATATCGCGAGAAGTTCTGCTTGTCTTTGAGATTGTAATCGTTCGGAAGCGAACTCAGCTGGTACGTCTGCGAGCGGCAGATCGTCCGGACAAGATCCTTGAGATCGAATTTGCTCTCGACGAAATGCCTGGCGAGGGCATCGAGCAATTCCGGATTCGACGGCGGATTGGTTTCGCGCATGTCGTCTTCGGGTTCGACAATGCCGCGGCTGAAGAAGTGCTTCCAGTAGCGGTTGACGAGCGCCTTCGCAAAGAACGGGTTGTTCCTGTCCGCCATCCAGTCCGCCAGTTTCACGCGCGGGTCGCGGTCGAGCGGAACATCAACGGCCGGAGAACCGAGACCGGCCGGCTTGAGCACCTTGCCGCTGCGCGGGTTCGTCGCTTCGGCGGCGCCTTGAGCGCGGAAGAATCGGTTATCGCGTGCGGCAGCTCCGACCTTCACCGTACGAGGCTTCTGGCCCACGCGGCTGAAGAATGCGGAGAAGCTGTAGTAGTCGTCCTGGCTCCATTTTTCGAACGGATGATGATGGCAGCGGGCGCACTGAATTCGAAGACCGAGGAACAACTGCGCCGTGTCCTCGACCTGCTCGTTGACCTGGTCGACTTCGCGATACCAGACGACGGCCGGATTGAAAGTTGCATCGCCCGATGCGGTAATCAGTTCGCGGATGAACTGATCGTACGGTTTGTTGTCGTAAAGACTGTTCCAGATCCATTCGTGGAATGCGTAAGTCCCTTCGGTATCTTCCCCGCTCCGCTTCTTGTTGCGGAGCACCATATTCCACTTGTTCGAGAAGTAATCGGCATAGGCCGGCGAGTCGAGAAGCCGATCAATCAGCTTCTCCCGCTTTGCGGGGTCTTTGTCGGCCAGAAACTCACGCACGTCCGCCTCGGTCGGCAGCGTGCCGGTGATGTCGATCGATACGCGTCGCAGAAAGGTCGCATCATCGGCAGCTGGTGACGGGGGAATGCCCAGGACTTTCAATTTGTTGAAGACCGCGGCGTCGACGAGATTCTTCGAATCCGGAACGCCGTTCACGTCCGCCCCGAGCGGAATCGTCGCGCGAAATGTCGAGACCTGCCCCTGATAACGGGCCATGATCGCAACTTCACCGGCAAGATCGAGCGTCTTCACCAGACCGGCGTTCGAGACTTCCGCCATTTCCGTTTCGTTCGGCTCGTAGAGCGCCATGCGGGTGACGTCTTCGGTCGAGCCGTCGCTGTATGTCGCGGCAACGGTCACCTGCTGCTGAGTGTTGCGGTCCATGACGCGACCGACCGGGAGGCACTGAATCTTTGCGACCGTCGGATCCTTGTCGGTCCCTTTCGGCATTCCCTGCTCGATCCAGCGCGACAGAATTCGGTACTCGTAGCTGCCGACTTCCATCCTCTTTCCGCCGCCGTGGGGCGACTTGCCGATCGGCTTCAGAAGAATCAGGCTCTCGCCGGGTGATGACGGAAACACGCGGCGGCCGCGATTCTCCTTCACAAGGAATTCGTAGTCGTCTTCCGGATAGAAACCGAGGAGCGACAGTTTGAAACCGTTCTGCCCGCTCGCTTTGCCGTGGCAACCGCCGCTGTTGCAGCCGAGCTTGGTGAAGATCGGAACAATCTGATTCTTGAAGTTGATCGGAATCGGGTTCGCGATTCCCTCAACATGAAGTGCCGCTTCGGCACTGAGGCCGTTCGGACCGGTGACCTTGAGCTTCGTGTCTCCGTCTTTGAGCGGGGTCACAAGACCGGAGGCGTCGACGTTGACGACGCCGGCGGGCTCAACGACGTACTTCACGCCGTTCGTCAGGTCCCGCAACTGGCCGCTGGAATAGGTTCCGGTCACGAAGATCTGCTGGCGGGCGTCCTGGCCACGGATGACGATGGGCTTCGCTTCGAGAGTCGGCTCAATCTTGAGCGACTTGAGCTCGCCAGGGTCGCCGAGCCCTTTGGGGGCGGCCGGAGCGGCCATCAAGTTTGCGGAAAGCCCACAAACGGCCAGCAGCGAGAAAACGCGGACCAGGACTCGCGGGGAACAGGTCATTCCGTAACTCCCTTTAGGGGGGCGGGCGTGAGTCGGTGGCAGGTTGTGCTATCGCACTTGGGGAACGGCCGGGAATCAGTTCTCAGCCGTTCAAGGTTGGTGTCGTTACCGGTAGGCGACCGGCAAGGAGCCGGACATTTCAGGAGTTAACCAAGTCTCTGAAGCAAAGCGGGGACTTCAGTTTTTCGTGGAGAGCAAGCAGGTGCCGCAGACTTCATCATTCCTTCACGTCTTGATTGACGATCGGAAATGGCGAATTGCGACATAAGTCTCTATCAGATCAGCATATCAATCGCGCACCGCGGAATCAATCACCTAGCTGCTCCGACTGAAAACATATCAACAAACGCTTAACTGTCAAGGAGTTATTGTCGATCCGGCAATTTGTGGCGAGAGGCAACAGCGTGCGGTAGCCTGATTCCATTCCGAAAGGCCGATCGATGACATCATCTCCGCAGGATCCCGCAGCCCTGTCGCGCCAGCAATTCGCAGACGCCATGGTCGCGCGAATCCAGCGATCCGGGGGGCGATTTTCCGCCCGCTACCGCATTGAACCATTGGATCTGGAACTCCTGAAAGATGGAAAAGTCGTCACGACTCTTCCGATCGAAAAGGCCTACCTGCAATACGTGGACTTGCGACCCGAGCAGGTCAACCCCTGGTGGATTCAGGTCCTGAATTATCTCCTGGATCCGCACGAGGAGCCGGCGGTGCTTGACGAGCGGTGGCCGGAACTCCGCCCCGCCATGCGCACTCGGTCCTACTTCGACAGTCTGCGAATCCAAGCGGAGACTGACGCGTCGGATTTCGAACCGATACCGTTTGCGCCGATCGGCGACCATCTTGCGATCTGCATCATGCGAAATCGTTCGAATCGAACGATGCAGTTTGTCGACGAGGAGCTTCTCATCGAATGGAAGCTCGAGTTCCGGGACGCGATGCGCAAGGCCCGTATGAACCTGGACAGCATTCCCGCGAACGTCATCTGCGCGGAGGACTGCGTTTTTTCTTTCGATGATGACGATGCGGTCTATCACACCGGCCGCTTGCTCTGCTGGAAGACTCTGCGGCAGTTTCCAATTCGAGGCGACTTTGTCGCACTCGCGCCGACGACCGATTCCCTGTTCATCACAGGCAGCGATGATCCGCGAGGGATTGAGCTCCTTGCGGTTGAGGCGGAACGATACTTCCAGGATCCGAGCCCACTCTGCCCGATTCCGGTCCGACGTGTCGGAGACAAATGGAAAACCTGGTTGCCGCCAGAACGGCACGCTCAGCACGACAAATTTCTCGATATCCAACGTCGTTTCACAATCGACCAGTACCGAAAGCAGTCGGAACTGCTCATTGCGCACGGCCGCGCGCGCGGCAGCAACGTGTCCATCGGCCTCTGCTCCTTGATGAAAACAGGAAACAGCGAACTGGAGCGCACCGTTACGGAGTGGCGGAAGGGAACGAAGACACTTCTCCCTCTAGTCGAATGCATCTCGTTTCTGGCAGCGGACGGGTCACCGCTGGTGCTCGCTGAATGGGACGACGTCGTCGAAGTCTGCGGCGACCTGCTCCAGCGCGATCGCGATCGCTGCCCGCCGCGCTTTCTGGTCGAAAAGTTTCCCACCAACAACGAACTCCGCCAAATGGGACCGGGGCCTCTCACGCTTGTGGACCAGCTGGAACCCGACGTTGAGGTTCGGGATCCCGAAACGGTCGAAGCTCCCGCAACGACAAAATCGGCCGCGCCTCAAGGCCCTCCGACGCGCGATGCGTTCGCGGCAATTCTGATCGAAAGGTTGAAGCAGATTGGAGAGAACCGGCCGTTTGCCTACGACAAACAGCGGTTTCGGCTTGTGGCCGTCGAGAATGGAGGCGTTGTGGAAAGCCTGTATCTCGGAAAATGGTACGACGGCCTGCACAGCACTCCGATTGCTGATCGCAATCAGTGGTGGGTTCGGGCGCTCCACCAGATTCAGCAGCTTCGATTCGTTTCGGAAGGCGCGGAGTCGTTGAAAATTGAGCGAGAGCGGCTCCGCCCCCTCATTTGCCGGCGTTCCTACTTCGAGATGCTGAAACTTCAGGCGATTTCCGACCGGATCGACGCGCCGCGAATCCCGCACTGGCCCATCGGCGATGATCTGGCGGTCTGCATCGTTGAGGACCTTCCCGGCCGGATGAAGTACATCCATGAAGGAATGCTGACGGAAGCCGGACTGAATGCGCAGCAGACGCTGGCCAAGGCAATTCAGAACCTGGAAGCCCGCGAATTCGACATCGCGTCCGCGGCCGATCGGATCTACCTGATCGACGGCGACGAGTCGTACAACGCGAGCTGCATCCTCTTGACGAAGACCATCCGGTCTCTGCAGCTGCAGGGAGATCCCGTCGCCGTCGCCGTCAATCGCAACCGACTGTTCGTGACAGCCGACGACCCGGAGAGCCTGGCGCTCCTGCGAATGATGATGGAGGACGCGCTCCATGAGCCCGATCAGCTCTCACCCCGACCGATGAAGCTCATCGACGGAAAATGGCGGACCTGGCTTCCTCCCGCGGGACACCCGCAGCATGCGGCGTTTCGCAGTCTGGAACGGGAGTACTTCTTTGACGAATACGACGCGCAGAAAGAACGTCTGAGCGGGTATTACGAATCGATCGACCGGGATGTTTTCGTCGCATCGTATATGCATCAGGTGCGGGAAACCGACGGATTCGAATATAGCGCAGCAGTCTGGATCAAGGATCTTCCGACCATGCTTCCCAAGTCGGAATACATCATCTTTATGCGCGATCAATCGACGATGCACATGATGGCTTCCTGGGACAATGCCTTCCGAACAGTTTCGCAACGAATGCAACTCGATTCGACGTGCTTTCCACTTCGGTGGCGCGTTGAAAGTTACCCGACGGCCGAGGAGTTCCAACGCATGGGAGCACGGCCCTGTGATCTCGACACCATCGAGACAACCGCGTAGCACCATTGCACCCAGCTTTGCCCAGAAACTTCGGTGGCACGCCCTGCGCCTGCGAAGGGCGTGGCGGAGTGGCCCGAAGACCACGCCCCTTGCAGGGCGTGCCACCGGAACCGATTTCAACAAGCTCAAGTAATGAACGTCACACTCGGAAGTTGGAGTGCGTCGCTTCATTCAATGAGCGCTTCTTCTTTCTCAATTGAGCGCTCAATCGGTCCACAATTCCGCAGAACCATTCTTTCAGACACTCCAACGAGCAGAACTGAAGGTCGAACTGCCCACCGGCCGCGGAATCAATCACCTGACCTTCCCTACTGCAAACATTTCAGCTATTGCTTGTATTTCCAGATTCCGTTGGTTCGCGTCGAATGGTGCAGTTGAGGTGCGTTCGGATTAAACGGTTTGGGCCGTTCAGCAGAGGGAAATCTCGTGGCGGGACTCGGGCATGTCGCGGAACTCGCCGGGCACATTGCCCGACTTGGCTGGCAGGCGGCGTGGACCCTCGTGACCCGCTCCGCGCTCTTCGTGACGGTCGGGATCATGGCGGGTTGCCTGGGGGCTCTGGTTGTCTGGATGTTCGTCGTCCCGCTCGATGCGAGCATGGCACGTCTCTCCGCGGTGGGCTCGCCCCTCGTGCTGTACCCCATTGCCGGCTGCGTTTGGGGAATCTATCTGGCGTATCGGACCGCGAATCTCGCCATCATCCCGACGGTCATTCGCACCGCCCCTGAATTGACGAAAGCGATCGTCGATCCTCTTTGCGAAAGGACGTCGCTCGGGAACGAGTTGATTGCGATCTCCGATGCGCGCGAAGCGATGCCGGGTATGCTCGGAGAAGTCGAACGGCAGTTCGAGCCGGGTCAGAGTCGCTTTCGGGTTCTTCGGATCGTCCAGAAGTTCTTAGTGGTTCGCGGCGCTCGGCTTCTTTTCGCGCGGGCGGAGAACATCCTCGATCAGCTTGCGCGGAGCGGCGAGACGAGCATCTCCGCGGGCTCACTCGCGCTTTACTTCCAGACGAAGCTCATCGACTCCGTTGTTGCCGCCGTGCGCGCGCACCTTTGGGCGGTCGGCCTAAAAGTCCTGCTGGTTGACGCAGCGCTATTCCTGATTCCGCTCACCATCGCTTTCGCGATGCGTGGATGACCGGAATCGACCCGCGGCTTCAGGCTCACCCGTGCGTTGTGATCGCGAACACGCCGAGGATCACGAACCAGATCCAGCCGAGGAAATGCCAGAACCACGCGCAGACAATCACTCCCCAGTTCCATTCGTGGTCGTAGCGGTCGTCGTGGCCGCGCATCGTTACAAAGATCAGAAACATCAGCGCGACCGCCACGTGCAGCGCATGAAGCGCCGCAATGGCAAACACGAAGCTCGCGGCGCCGGTCGATGCCTCTTCCGGCACCTGCCACTGTGCGAGCCAGCGGAGCCCGTAGCTTTGGACGCCGACGAACAGTGTCGCGCTCACCAGCGCCACGACCAGGGCTCGTCGAAACGGCCGCTGTTTTTCCCGCCGAACGAAATACGCCGCACGATGCAGCGAGAAACTGACTCCCGCCAGGCAGACCGTGCTGGCGAAGAACGGCAGCGGGAACTGCAACCGGGGAGACTCCGGGGGAAGGTACGCGAACCGGACCAATAATGCGCCGAGAATACCGGCCGATCCGAAAACAGCGACCCCAACCCCGAACAGGCGAAGAACGAACTCCCCCTGCGTCCGCCGACGCACGGGACTTATTCCGTCCAATCCGTGGAGAAATCGCTCCGGCATTTGCCGTCGAGGATCAGAAAGTCCGTCGGCGCCGCCACCTCGGTTCCGCTCGATGACTCTCGTTTCGACTCGCCTCAGAAAATTCCCAACTGGTCGCGGGCTTCATCGGTCATGCGCGCCGGACTCCACGGGGGAGACATCACGAGCTTGATCTCCGCCTCGGAGACATCCGCCAGTTTCTCGAGCGCCATCTTCGACTGCTGCATGATCTGCGGTCCGGCGGGGCAGGCGGGACTCGTCAGGGTCATTTGCACCACGACCTTGTTGTCGATCTTCTCGATCTCGTAGATGAGCCCGAGATCGACGATGTTGATCATCAGTTCCGGATCGACGACGTCGCGAAGAGCGTCGAGAAGTTTTGCATCGTCAGCCATCAGACACGCTCCCAAATGCGTCGCCTCGCCGCAAAGAGTTCTTCCCTCCCCATTCTATGCGGGGCGCGGGCGGGCGAACACGGATCCCTCGCGGATCTCGATCTCAAAAGTGGCCACAGGCTCCGTTGCCGGCATGCAGAGAGGCTGCCCCGTCTTCAGGTCGAACCGTGCACCGTGACGAGGGCAGGTGATCTCGGTTCCGGCGACCGGGCCGTCGGTGAGGGGTTGGCCGTCGTGGGTGCAGACGTCTTCGATCGCGAAAAACTGATCGCCGACGCGCAGCAGAAGGGCGGGCGTCTCGTCGATGACGACCGACTTCCTCCCTCCCGGGGGAATCTCGCTGACTGCGGCGACTCTCTCAAATTGCGGCATGCCCCGCCTCAGTCGCCGATGCCGAGCTTCCGCTCGACCGCCTGGCTCAAGGTTTCACGAACGGCTTCGACCGGGATGCGGTCGTAGACCGAGTGGAAGAAGCCTTCGACAATGATGTGCATCGCTTCAAAACGGGTCAGGCCGCGGCACATGCAGTAGAAGATCTGCTCTTCATCAACGCGGCCCGCCGTCGCTCCGTGCGTACAGCGAACATCGTCCGCTTCTATCTCGAGACCGGGAATCGAATCGGCCCGGCAGGTCGAGTTGAGAAGCAACGCATCGCTGCGCTGGTAGCCGTCGGTCTTCTGGGCTTCGGGCTCGACCCGAATCATGCCGCGCCAGACGACGCGCGCCCGATCGCGAAGCACCTGCCGATAGAGCAGATCGCTGTGCGTATTCGGCGCGTTGTGGCTTTGCTGCGTGTAGAACGAAAGCAGCTGCCGTCCCGTCGCGAAGGTGACGCCGTTGACCTGCGCCTCGGCCCCCTGCCCTTCGAGCGAAACCTGCTGATGAATATGGGCCAGCCGTGCACCGAGTCCGCCGACGGTCCATTGCAGCCGGCCGTCTCGCTCAACGCTCCCCGCCTGATGAGCGAGGTGATACGTTTTCTCGTTCCAGTTCTGGAGCTGCACGTATCGGAGGAGCGCGTTCTTCCCGATCAATAGTTCCACCGCACCGACGTGGAGCCCGGCCGCATCGTCATGAGCCGATGCGGTTTCTTCGAGAAGCGTCGCCGACGCTCCCTCTTCGAGAACGACGAGTGTGTGACTGAAATCCGCGGCGCCGTCGGAGGAGAGGCCGATCAGACTGTGCAGCGGCCCGTCGATCGTCACGCCGCGCGGAACGATGAGCACCGTTCCCCCGGTCCAGAAGGCCGCATGCCAGGCGCTGAAACGGTCCTTTGAATACTTCACGCCGCGCGTCAGCAGATGCGGCTCGATGCGATCGCGATGCTCGCGCACGAGCGTTGAAAGATCGCCGAAGAGGACTCCTTTTTTCACGAGCGATTCGTCGAGGACGGCTCGCGTTGAGTTCCCATCCACGTGCGCCACGCTTCCCGCGAACTGGGCACGGTCGGCAAGCAGCGTCGCGAATTGGGCACTCCCCTGCTCTTCGGAGGTTTGCGCCGCGGAACGAATGGAATACCTGGCCGGCTGGAACGCGCGGAGATCGACGCGCTTCCACTCCTCCGGATCGAGCGGAATCGCGAGCTTTTCCTCATAGACCGAGAACGCCTTACGGCGCAGGTCGGTGACCCAGCCGGGCTCGTCGCGCGTCTCGAGAAACGCCTCGAAGGTCGAACGGTCATATCCGGCCGCAGAAGGTGCGGCGACAGTCGATGCGGAATTCATGGCGTTCACCCGACCGAGCCTTCCATCTGAAGCTCGATCAGCCGATTCATTTCGACCGCATATTCCATCGGCAGCTCCTTTACGAGCGGCTCGATGAACCCGGTGACAATCATTGACGACGCTTCCGCTTCGGAGAGGCCGCGGCTCATCAGATAGAAGAGCTGCTCCTCGGCGATCTTCGAAACGCTCGCCTCGTGCTCGACGGCGACGTCGTCTTCCTCGACTTCAATATACGGATAGGTATCGCTGCGGCTCTGCGGATCCAGGATGAGCGCGTCGCAGACGACGTTCGATTTGCAGTCGGACGCACCCTTGTTGATTTTCACAAGCCCGCGATAGCTCGACCGGCCGCCACCCTTCGAGATGCTCTTCGAGATGATGCGGCTGGATGTGTTCGGGGCCACGTGCACCATCTTGGCGCCGGCGTCCTGATGCTGGCCGTGCCCGGCAAAGGCGATCGACAATGTCTCGCCACGCGCTCCCGGCTCCATGAGGTAGATTGCCGGATATTTCATGGTGAGTTGCGAGCCGAGGTTGCCGTCGACCCATTCCATCACCGAATCGCCGTAGGCCATCGCCCGCTTGGTGACGAGGTTGTAAACGTTCGACGACCAGTTCTGGATCGTGGTGTAGCGGCAGCGGGCCTTCCGCTTGACGATGATTTCGACAACCGCCGAGTGAAGGCTTTCGCTCGAGTACGTCGGCGCGGTGCACCCTTCGACGTAGTGCACTTCGGCCCCTTCGTCGACGATGATCAGCGTCCGCTCGAACTGCCCCATATTCTCGGAATTAATCCGGAAGTAGGCCTGCAGCGGAAAGTCGATCTTCACGCCCGGCGGAATGTAGATGAACGAGCCACCCGACCAGACCGCGGAGTTGAGAGCTGCGAACTTGTTGTCGAACGACGGAATGACGGTTCCGAAGTATTCCCGGAACAGCTCCGGATGGTCGCGAAGCGCCGAGTCGGTGTCGGTGAAAATCACCCCCTTCTCGGCGAGGTCTTCCTTCAAGCTGCCGTAGACGACTTCCGACTCGTACTGCGCCTTCACCCCGGCGAGGTACTTCTTCTCGGCTTCGGGAATTCCGAGCCGGTCGTACGTTCGACGAATGTCTTCGGGAACGTCAGCCCAGTCTTTTTCCTGCCGGTCCGAAGCGCGAACGTAGTAATAGATGTCCTGGAAATCGAGCTTCGTGAGGTCCCCGCCCCAGTGCGGCAGAGGCTTCTGGAAGAAGATGTCGAGCGCCTGCAGGCGGAACTCGGTCATCCATTCCGGCTCGTTCTTCATCGCGGAAATCTGGCGGACGATGTCCGTGTCGATTCCCTTGCGGCTCTTGAAGACGTATTGATCGGTGGGATCATGAAAGCCGTACTGGTACTCGCCGATGCCGACGTCGGCTTTCTGATCGGTGCTATTTAAATCGGTGGCCACGTTATACTCACTCGCGTTAGCAACGCCAGCGGCGTTGCGTGGGTGTCCGGACCGGAAGGTATTTCTCTGTCGTGTGGGCTGCTCCCACCCGCAATTCCAAGCCAGCAACGGTGGGCACTGCCCACCTTACGCAATCAAGTTGCAGCGACCGCTTTCTGATCGGCCGCTTCCTGTTCCTCGGCCGCGATGTCGGGATGACGCTCGCGAACCGCCGCGTAACCATGAGCATGGAGCTCATGGGCGAGCGACGCGTCACCTGTTTCGACAATGCGCCCCGCCAGCATCACATGCGTGTACTGCGGACGATTGAACTCCAGCAGCCGCTCATGGTGCGTAATAATGAGAACCCCCATCTCAGCCCCCGCGAGACGGTTGATTCCTTCGCTCACGACCCGAACCGCATCGCTGTCGAGTCCGCTATCGGTCTCATCGAGAAATGCGAATCGCGGCTTGAGCATTGCGAGCTGCAGAATTTCCATCCGCTTTTTCTCGCCCCCGGAAAATCCTTCGTTCAGATACCGGCGTGCAAATTCGGTCTCCATACCGAGCTCTTCCATCTGCGAGCGGAGTTCCTTGCGGAAATCGCGCATCGGCATCAGTTCCTGCCCTTCCTTACGATCAGGATTGCGAACGTTGGAGACCGCATGCCTCAAGAAGTCCGCCACCTTCACGCCCGGAATCGTCACGGGGTACTGAAAGGCGAGAAACATTCCGAGGCGCGCCCGCTCGTTCGGATCAAGCGAAAGCACGTCCTGACCGTCGAGTTCGACCTTCCCCCCCGTCACTTCGTAGCGCGGATGACCCGCAAGTGCATAGGCGAGCGTGCTCTTTCCCGAACCGTTCGGCCCCATCAATGCGTGGATTTCTCCGGTCTTGATCTCGAGGTTCACTCCCTTGAGGATGGATGAGCCGCCGACGGAGACTTGCAGGTCTTCAATTTTCAGTGTGCTGGTCATGAATTCGCGAATGTCTGGTTTCTGAATGACTGGCGATTGAGGAGACGAACGCGTCTCGAGCAAATTACACGCGAACGAGTTCTTCGAGACTCGCTTTGCCGCTGTGGTGCGGAACCGGCAGAATTTCCGTCGAGCCCTTCGTGATTCTCTTCGCTTTGATCTTGTCCTGAATTCGCATCACTCCCTCGAGCAATGCTTCCGGCCTCGGCGGGCAGCCCGGAACGTAGACGTCGACAGGAACGACCAGGTCGACCCCTTTCACCACGTGATAGCCGTGCTTGAAATACGGGCCGCCGCCGACAGTGCAGGCCCCCATGGCGATGACGTATTTCGGATCGGGCATCTGCTCGTACAACCGTCGCACGCGGCTCGCCATCTTATAGGTGACGGTTCCCGCGACGATCATCAGATCGGCCTGTCGCGGTGTGGCGCGAAACGCACCGGCGCCGAAACGGTCGAGATCGAATCGGCTCGCGCCGGTTGCCATCATTTCGATCGCACAGCATGCAAGCCCGAACGTCATCGGCCAAACGCTCGACTGACGCGCCCAGTTCATCGCCTGCTCAAGCGTGGTCGTAATGACGTTCTCTTCGAACCGTCCTTCAATCCATGTCATGGTTTCTTCCCGTTCCTCGTCGCAAACCGGCCTCATCGCAAACCGGCGCGGAATCTGGTCTGTGAATCTCGTTCGGCGCTCCCCTGCGCCGCAGTTCTCGCCACTCTAACAACAATGCCTCTCGATTCAATCGACCCCGACCGTCCGATCCGCTTCGTGCACAGACCATCCTGCCGGCGTCAAATACATTTCAAAAATCAATCGCGAGAGCCGACCGCTTCCGCGTCATAATCCGCCGGTTCGAACTCGCAGCAGCTATGCCCGTCGAGGCAGCACTGGGTCAGACGCATCGGCGTTCCCAGAACGCGAGTGAACACAGCCTGCTCCAGCTCACAAATCTCCGGATGTTCCGATGCAAGACCCAGATAAGGGCAGTTGTTCTCGCGAAGCACCGGCAGTGCACCGTGCGTCTCGACTTCGACGTCAAACCCCCGCTCTGCAAGCGATACGCCGAGGTCATTCAACCGCTTCTTGAAATCTTCTCCGACGACCGTTTCCCCGTACTGACTTACCAGTGCATCTTCCACGCGCTTGAAAACACGCCCGCGCACGGAAGGATCTTCGATGTTCCGCAACTCGCGCCACAGAATCATCGCCAGATCGCCGTAGTTTTCGCCCAGCAGCCGGCGACCGGCGTCCGTCACACGGTACACGTGGTGAGGTCTGCCGCGCCCCGTCCGGACGGTTTCCCGCTCAATCAGGTCGAGACTTTGAAGGCGCGCCAGCCGATGACGCACGGCTGTCGCTGTGACCCCCAAAGTCTCGCCGATGCTCTGAATCGTCCCCTCGCCAAGCTGGCTGAGGCGTTCCAGAAACCGGCGTTCACCAGTATCAATGGATATCTTCATGGGATATCTTCATGGGATATCTTCATGTTTCAATCGGCAATGGAGTTATGGCCGGATTGTCGACCTCTCCAGAACCCATTCTACGGGGGTCGACCAATTTCGACAATCAACTGTGCGAAAAATCGGCGGGATTGACGGAAGAAAAGAACCCGGCGGGCAGGAACAACGGTCCTTCAGCGTACGTAAAATGTACGCAAACTTCCCAGCTGCAACGCATTATCGTAACGCGGGACAGCCGAGAATCCATCGGCTACTTGAACAGCCGCACCCGAATTCGACGGAAGTGAACTTCCGAGCCTTCACTTTGAATGGAAATGTAGCCGCTGCGCGGGTTGCAGCCGATTGCCTCGGAGACCTTCCGCCCGTTGACGGCGACGCGCACGTTCCCGGCGCGACACGTCACTGCGCACCGATGCCATTCGTTCAACGGCAGTTCAAGCCCCATTCCGTTCGTCACTTTCTCGGTCTGAATGCCGCCGTCGGGAAGGATGTGGCCTGCGGTCGGGCGATGCAGCTGCACCTGCACCCCTTGTGGCCAGATCCTGTCGGGGCCGTTCGGGTAGAGCAGCACGCCGCTGTTCGCATTCGCGTCCGAGGGATACCTCCACTCGAACGACAGCTCACAGTCGCGAAAAACCCGTTCGGTTCGGATGTACCCGAAGGGACGGCCGAGACAGACAAGCTCCGGTTCCTGGTCTCCGGCGGCCGGCTCGACTTTCCAGGTCGCCCCGAGAGGAACACCTTTTTCAGCCGAGAAATGAACCCCGCCTTTGGGAAACGCGGACGGATCGAAGAGACTCTCGTACTCGTCGGGACGTTTTGCCGTTACGGCGGCAGTGGCTTTCGCGGCGTCGATTTCCGGCGCGCCGACTTCAGTGACAATGATCGCTTGATCGGGCACGGCATCGGCCGCAACCAACAGCATTGGAATCGCGATCGATGCGAAGGTCCGGCCGAACCATCGGACAACAGGCCCGGGGAAATCCGAGCGCCTGTTGCGAAGGAACAATCGTAAAAGTGTTTGTCTCAGCACGAAAACAAGCACTCTGAAGTGCATGAATGAAGTCACTGAACCGCTGATCGGGAGTTCGAGAGGATTCCCGAAACGTGATGGGTGGCTGCAATGTGGACCGAGCAGGAATCGACTCGTCCGGCTGCCGGCCCGGGAATTTCGCCGATTCTAAACGGCGAATCAGGCGTGTTCAATTGCCGATGCTAAAAAGCTGCCACGAATTGGGGACCCGGCCGGAACGCCGATCGACCGGAACCGCGACCGGTTCGATTCGGGGGGATCCGCAGAAAGGCTCAGCTCTTCGTGATCTTGCGAATGAGGACTTCGCGGACGATCTTGGGGTCCGCCCCCTGCACCTCACGCATGACCTGGCCGATGAGCGGCCCGACGGCGTTCTCTTTCCCCCCGCGGAACGACTCGACGGCTTTATCGTTTCGAGCGATGACCGCGTCGGCGGCTCGCTCGATTGCGCCGGTATCGGAAACAATCGCGAGATTTTTCTGCTGGATGATCCGCGCGAGGTCGGCGACCGTCGGCGCAGTTCCCTCATCGGCGATTTCCAGAAGATCGACGTAGACGGTGCGGGCGCTGTTCGTGGTAATCTCGCGCGCGGTGACCTTCTTGAGTAATGCTCCGAGCGCGGAAGGCCGAATCGGGAACCCTGAGATCAGCACCTTCCGTTCGTTCATCTCGCGAAGCACATCCTGGATCATCCAGTTCGCGGCGGTCTTCCCTTCTCCGCAAGCCGTCGCGAGGGCCTCGTAGTAATCGGCGAAATCCTGCCCCTGTGCAACGATCACCGCGGCATCGTATGCCGGAATCTGGAACGCCGCTTCAAATCTCGTGCGCTTATCTGCGGGGAACTCGCACAAGCCGGACCGGATTTCTTCGAGCAGTTTGTCGGAGACGCGCACCGGCACCAGATCCGGATCGGGAAAGTAGCGATAGTCCGCTGCATCTTCTTTGCCGCGCTGCGAGAAAGTGACGCCTCGCTCGGCATCCCAACCGCGGGTTTCCTTGGGCACATCGCCGAACGTCTTGCCGGTCTTTTTCCATTCTTCGAGCTGCCGCTTTGCTTCGAACTCGATCGACAGTTCGACGCCGCGGAAACTGTTGAGGTTCTTGATCTCGACGAGCGGCGTTGCAATTCGCTTGCCGTCCGGCGCGTGAACATGAATGTTGACGTTTGCGTCGCAGCGCAAGCTGCCTTCCTGCATGTTGCAGTCGGACACGTTCAAATACGTCAGCAGCAGTTTCAGCTCGTCAAGATACGCGTGCGCTTCCTGCGCCGAGCGGATGTCCGGCTGAGAAACGATTTCGAGCAGCGGCGTGCCGGCTCGATTGAGATCGACGAGACTATCGCCACCGCGCCCGCTTTCATCATGCAGATTCTTGCCGGCATCTTCTTCGAGATGCGCGCGGATAATGCCGATCCGCCGCTTGGTCCCCGGCTCTTTCTCGGATTCGACTTCGAGCCAGCCGTCGGAACTGAAGGGCATGTCGTACTGGCTGATCTGATAATTCTTCGGGAGGTCGGGGTAGTAATACTGCTTCCGGTCCCATTTCGTGTCGGAAGGAATCGTGCAATTCAAGGCCATCGCGGTCTTGAGGGCGAGCTGGAACGCTTCGCGATTCATCACCGGCAGGCTTCCGGGCAAACCGAGGCAAACCGGGCACGTCTGCACATTTGGATGCGCGGGGTTGAAGCGATTGACGCAGCCGCAGAAGAGCTTTGTCTTCGTCTGCAACTGCACGTGCACTTCAAGTCCGACGATCGTGGTGTATTCCATCGCAATTCCCGCAGGGAACAGACCAATAAGTTAGCCAGGAAGCAAGGAAAGAATCTGCAGTTCAAAAACGAGAGAATTGTTGGATGATTCAATCCCAGCTGACCATTACAGCGTTGCACGTTTCGTGTGCCAGTCGGTTTCCCGTTCGAACATCCGGGCGGCGCGGAGCAGCTTGTCTTCGGAGAATGCCGGTCCGAGGAGTTGCAGGCCGATCGGCAGCTTGCCGCTGCTCAACCCGGCAGGGAGTGCGATCCCCGGCAGACCCGCGAGGTTCGCGCTGATCGTATAGATGTCCGACAGATACATCGAAAGGGGATCGTTCACCATCTCGCCGATTCTGAAAGCGGGCGTCGGCGTGACAGGGGACGCGATCATGTCGACCGATTCGAACGCCTTGTCGAAATCGTTCCGGATCAGCCGGCGGACCTTGAGTGCCTTGAGGTAGTAGGCATCGTAATACCCGGCCGAAAGCGCGTACGTTCCGAGCATGATGCGCCGCTTCACCTCGCGGCCGAATCCTTCGCCGCGCGATGCAGCGTACATGTCGATCATGTTTGCGAATTTCTCGGCGCGGTGCCCGTAGTGCACTCCGTCGTACCGCGCGAGGTTACTCGACGCCTCACACGGCGCGATAATATAATACGCCGCGACGCCGTATTTCGTATGAGGCAACGTGATTTCCCGGACCTCCGCACCGGCACGCCGATAGACTTCCAGAGCCGACGTGACCGCGAGCTTCACCTCCGGATCGAGCCCTTCCGCAAAGTGTTCTTTGGCGATGCCGATTCGCAGCCCTGCGAGCGGCTTCTCGAGTTCGCCGAGGTAGTCGGGAACAGGTTGATCGACGCAGGTCGAATCGCGCGGGTCATGCCCCGCAATTGCCTGCAACAGCATTGCCGCGCTCGTCACGTCTTTCGCCATCGGACCGATCTGGTCGAGCGAGCTTGCGAATGCAACCAGTCCATAGCGTGAGACCCGACCGTAGGTCGGCTTCATTCCGACAATTCCACAGAAACCCGCCGGTTGCCGGATCGAGCCGCCGGTATCGGTACCGATCGCCAGCGGAACCATTCCGGCCGCGACCGCCGCCGCGGAACCACCGCTCGAACCACCCGGCGCGCAATCGGTGTTCCACGGGTTGCGCGTCGTCTTGAACGCGGAGTTCTCGGTCGACGAGCCCATCGCGAACTCGTCCATGTTTGTCTTGCCGATGAGCACCGCACCGGCGCTTCGCAATTTTTCGACAACGTGCGCATCGTACGGGGGAACGAAGTTCTCGAGCATCCGGCTGGCGCACGTGGTCCTCTCGCCGCGCGTGCAGAGCACGTCTTTCAATGCGACCGGCAAGCCCGCGAGCGGACCGACCGGCTTGCCCGCCTTTCGAAGCGCGTCGACGGCTGCCGCCTGTTCCAGAGATCCCGCTTCGTTGACCGAAAGAAAGGCGTTGATCCGGCCGTCATGCTTGCGGATTGCGTCGAGGCAGGCTGTTGTGAGCGCGACCGAAGTGAGTTCGCCGGAGTTCAACCGGGAAAGCAGCGAACTGGCGGAAGTCCCCTCGACCGACATCTCTACAGCCCTCTCCGCTGAATCAGTCCAATTCGGACGGCATTCCCTCGGCTCCCGGCGAAGGTAACGACGGACAATTCGGGATTACGTCCCTTCGAGAATCTGCGGGACGACGAAGCACTTGCCGTCGGTCTTCGGAGCATTCGCGAGAGCATCTTCGCGAGGAAGCGATGGACGTTCCACGTCGTCGCGAAATACATTCGCAAGGTCGGCGGCGTGCGCCATGGGCTCGACGTCGGCGGTATCGGGCTCGCTCAGCACATCGATGTACTGCAGAACCTTACCCATCTCTGAAGTGAGCTGGCCGAGCTCTTCGTCCGAAAGCTTCAACCGCGCAAGATGCGCCACCCGGCCGACATCTTCACGGCTGAGCGGAGCGTTCATGGATCAGTTCGCGGTCGGAAGAGTGAACGGCTTGCGAACAACGGCCTTTACGATCCGACCGCTGCGGATGCATTGGGTGCAGACCTTGCGTGTCACAACGTTTCCGCCTTCCTGCACCTGAATTCGCTGCAGGTTCGGACGGAATTGACGGCGCGAAATGCCGGTCGTCTTGCGGCCGTTACCCCCAAGGTACTTCGCCTTACCGCGTTGAGTAATCTGGTTTCCCAGCACGGCCTTCTTGCCACAGCAACTGCATTCGCGAGACATCGTCCGCCACCTTCAATTCGAGCTGCTCAGTCCGAAATCGTCCCCGGGCACGCTTCGCCGGGGGAAGCGATAAGTATATGCGCCCGGTAAACCATTGCAAGCGACATAACAATTTGCCGCTTCTCAACATAAAACCGCACAATGCGGAAGCCGGCAAACGAGGATGGGCCGACGAGATTGCACTCGTCGGCCCATCAGAACGTTGAGCTCAGCAGCCTAAACCGGCCTCGCGATTACGGATAGAACGGACTGTTGTTCCCCGAACCGATGCCGCTGACCGGAACAATGGGACTCTTTGTGGCCTTCGGCGCGACCGGGGTCCCCGATTCATAAAAGATCGGCGTATCGACAGCGGCGGGAATCACCTTCGGGGTGGTGTAGTAAACCGGAGCTGTCGGGACTGCTTTCGGGGCGGCAAAGGAGTTCGCCGGATAAACGACTCTGGCCCCCGGCACCGTCGGACACTGACCGTTCGGGCAGCTATTGATGGTTGTCGGATAGCAGATGCCCCCCGGGCAATTTCCGGGAACGCCCGTCATGGCCGGCCGAACCATCGTGGAGGAGGGCTGGACGGGGCAAACTCCACCCGGGCAGTTGCCATAGTTCATGGTCGCACCTGGGTAGCTCACGACGGGACGGTAAACCGGCATCATCGGCCCCGCTCCACCGTAGCTTCCGGTGGTGTAGTAGTACGGAGTCGCGGCCGTCGCCGGATAGTAGACGTTCCCCGCAAAGGCGCTGTTCGCCACGCAGATGGCTGCCAAACCCGCGACAGCCAGGACTGTTCGCTTCACCATTCCAAGTCTGAATTGAGCGTTCATTTCCCATCTCCCTTTTGTTTGAGGCCGCAAAGCCCCGGTTGGATTGTTTGT
>JBFWWA010000010.1:0-20961 GCA_050246455.1 Planctomycetaceae bacterium | reverse complement strand
CCGCGCAGCACCCCTGGAGCGTCATTCCGCGGGAGCAACCGCGGCCTTCAGAATACGGCCCTGCTCAACTCTCAGGCGGTACGGAGTTCAGACATTCAATTCCCCTGATCGATCCGATAAAGCTGAGTCGCCGACCGAATGAAGATTGAACCTTGCGAGATGGCAAGCGATGCGAAAACCGGATCCGCAATCGAGCTGCGGGCCGTTTCGCGATATTTTGATTCCCCCGACGCGATGACGGTCGTCATTCCGTCCTCGTTGCTGAAATAGATGTTCCCTGCTCCGGCCACCGGCGACGCGGTGTATCGACCTGGCAATCGCTTCTGCCAGAGCAGCTTGCCGGTAGCGGCGCTAATGCAGGTCGCAATCCCCGAGTCGTCGACAAGGTAATACCGGCCATCGACAAACAGGGGAGACGGAACGAATGGCCCACCGCGCGGATTCGACCAGACCACGTTGGAGTCGGTAACGTCGCCGCTCCCGCCGGGACGGATCGCGAACGTCGGGTACTTAGGCCCACTCACGGCGTAGATCAGGCCGTCGCCGAATACGGGCGTCGGAATGCATTCACGGCTCATGCCGCGCACAGTCCAGAGCTTCGCACCATTCTGCGGATCGAAGGCGTCGAGCTTATGCGACCCAAGCGCCAACAGCTCGCGGCGACCGCTCTTGTTGTCGCGAATGAGCTGCGGCGAAGACCACGACAGCCAGCACTCAGGCCGGTCGACTTTCCAGCGATCGGCGCCGGTGTGCTGATCGATCGCCACGAGGTACGACGCGCCGTAATGATCGCATTGCACGATCAAAAGATCGTCAAACAATAACGGCGAGCTCGAGGCGGCAAAGCGGTTCTCGAACGGGCCGAATTCCGTTGCCAGCGAACGATGCCAGAGAAGTTCCCCGTCGACCGTAAGGCAGACGACGTCTCCGGTCCCGAAGAACGCGAACACATTCTTCCCGTCGGTCACCGGGACCGGCGTCGCCATGCTGCTCTTCTGCTGATGGTAGAGCGTCGGCGCAGTCCCCCAGAACTGCTGATGCCAGACTTCCCGACCCGTTTCGCGGTCGAGGCACATCACGTGCAAATTGCCGAGTCGATGGCCGTCCGATTCGGTGACAAAGACGCGATTGCCCCAAACGATCGGACTCGCGATTCCTGATCCCGGCAACGCGACTTTCCATTTCACGTTGTCGCTGTCGGTCCACGTCGTCGGAAGATTCGTTTCCGATGAAACTCCGCTTCGGTCAGGTCCGCGCCAGCCCGGCCAATTCTCCGCGCGCACAATTCCGCATGTGCCGATTGCGGCGAGCGCGCAGAGGATCATTCCGAATTTCGAAACGATCGAATATCCTGGCCGCGATTTCATCCACATCACTTTTTCGCCTGGCTCGCATCAACGGGTGGCAACAACGACTTGAGCGCAACGCCCGCCCCATCTTCGGTGCAGAACCGCAATTGCATCGACCAGGCATTCCCGACGGAAGGATCGCTGTGTTGCGGCCCCTGACAGCACTTCACGAGAACCACGTTCTTCCCCGCGCGGAGATTCACCGGCGTGACGAACCGGTCGAGCCGGGTCCCGTTCAACCACTGACCGCGACCAAACACTTTCTCGCCGTTCAACCAGACCGATAGATTGTCGTCCGCTGAACAGCGGAGCTGCACAGCCGCTGCTTTCTGCGAGTCGAGTTCCGTGTACGCGTAGGCGATGGCTTCTTTGACCGGCGCAATCGCCTGCGCGAGGTCGACCGAACCCATCCGGTCTTCCGTGCGAAATCGCTTCCATCGAATCTCCATCCCCCCTTGCCCGGGGTAGGTCGCTGCGAGATCGATATTGGTTTCGGGGGGAAGTTTCAGATCGTAGCCGGTTTTCTCCGGGGCATCGAACGGGCCGACGAGATGCCAGTCGACGACGAACCCGAGATGTTCGACGATGTCCGCCTTCGTGCCGAGCGCAGAGAGCTGATCGGCGATCGCCGTCACCTGCCCACTCTCTCGGGCATGGGTAAACGCCGTCCGATACAGTTTGACGGCTGCGTCATTCCTGCCGCCGACACGCTCCGCATCCGCCGATTTCATCACCGCCGCGACGGCATCGTCCCGGAACTCGGGATCTTCGAGAAGCGTCGGTATCGTCGCAGGTCCGAATTTCGGATCGAGGCGATTGAGCAGATCGAGAACAAGTCGTCTCACGCGTCCTTCGTGCCCGCTGTCCTGGACGAACTCCCGCAGAAACGGCGTGGGAAAAGTCGCCGCCGGGTTCGCCAGCTCGCGACGGACAACATCCTCGTACACGGACCGCAGCCAATTTGCGGCAACGATATTCTTCGTGTCCATGGCCACAAGAATCTTCGGCAGGGAACCCGCGTCACAGTCCGCGGCCAGGCTGCGGCGCGCCTCGCGCGCTTCGGCCGAACCAGCTCCCTGCGCGCCGACGTTCGCAATCGTCTTCAGGTGCGCGTCGATCTGCTGCGGAGAGGGAGCGGCCGCAATTCCGAGGTCGCATGTCGAAATCGCGACCACGGCGATCGACAAGACCGCGATTGATGTTCGAAGCGAATAGAACCTCAGATCGATATTCATTGATTCATCGATCGTACTCCCTCGGAATCTCGCTCGCAACTTGCAGGCCTTGAGACAATTACAGCAAGCAACGCTCGATCGATCGGTCCCGGATTGACTAGCATAGGAGCCGCAGGGGCGATAGCATCCAGCGAGACGCTCTCCATTCCTCCAACGAGAAAAGCCACCAGCCGTGCCGATCCCCAGAGTTTGCGTATTGCGTGCACCGGGGACGAATTGCGACGTCGAAACCGCCTTCGCCTTCGAAAGTTGCGGGGCGGCGGCCGAGCGCGTACACCTCTTTCGCGTGCTGGAGAAACCGCAGCTGCTTTCCGAGTACCAGATGCTCTGCATTCCTGGCGGGTTCAGCTACGGCGACGACATCGGGGCCGGCGTCATTTTCTCGCGTCAGCTGCGCGGCGCCCTCTCCGATGCGATCTGCGAATTCCTTGCGGCCGACAAGCTCGTTCTCGGTATCTGCAACGGGTTTCAGGTCCTGCTGAAAGCGGGAATCCTTCCCGGCGGAGCGTCCGCCTGGCCCCCTGATGATTCGGAACTCCCCGAAGCGACCCTGACCTGGAACGACAACGGAAAATACACCGCAATCTGGGTGAAACTCTCGGGTTGCCGGTCAAAGAGCGTCTTTCTGCGCGACATTGAAACGATCGAACTCCCCGTGGCGCATGCCGAAGGTCGCATCGTCCCGCGCGATGAATCGGTCCTTGCTAAATGGGCCGAGCAGGGACAGATTGCGTTTCGCTATCGCTCGAAAAAAGAAACGCCGCAGCTCGCCGGTGCAGTTGCAGGCGGGAAGGCGGAGCTGCTCCCCTACCCCGAGAATCCGAACGGCTCGACCGCGAACATTGCCGGGCTCTGCGACCCGACCGGCCGCGTTCTGGGTCTCATGCCTCATCCCGAGCGGTTCCTCTTCGCGACCCAGCATCCGCAGTGGACTCGCAAGCGGCTCTCCGGCGACGGCGACGGCCGCAAGATCTTCCAGAACGCAGTCGACTATTTCGCACGCTAGCAAGCGCAGTACGAGTTCTGCGACTGAAGAGTAAAGTTGGGCGTTCCAGAACCCCGACCGCCCGCGCGAGGAACGTACGCGAGAATCGGCAAGTTCACGCTCGTTTCAATCTTTCTCGCCGTCAGAGAAACGACCGATCTCAAGTGCCCAGGCGAAGTGCGTCGGCGTGCTCAGCCATCATTGTCAGGAACCGCTGGCGATACGGGTCCGATTCTGACCTCAACCTCAGTAGAACAGCAGAGTCACGGCGATGAACAGCGGAATCAGCACGCCGATGGAATACACCATGTAGCCGAAGAATGAAGGCATCTTCACCCCCGACTGCTCGACGATTGCCTTGACCATGAAGTTCGGACCATTCCCGATGTAGGTGTTCGCTCCCATGAAGACTGCACCGCAGGAAATTGCGGCGAGAATCTCGGTCGCGCCGCTGCTGGCGGGTAACGCCAGAAAGGTTTCCAGATACCGTCCCTCGAGCGGAACTCCCTGAGTCCCGCAGGCGGTCGCCGCGAACGTCAGATACGTCGGTGCGTTATCAAGAAAACTGGAAAGGCTTCCCGCGGCCCAGAAGTATTGCCACGGAGCGGTCAAGCCGAGTTCCTTGCCGTGGAAGTTGAGGATCAGCAGCGCCGGAGTCATCGTGATGAAGATCCCCGCGAAGAGCACAGCCACCTCGATGATCGGCCCGAAGCTGAACCGGTTGCTCTGGTGAATTGCCCGTGAGGTTGTGAAGTACGAAACAACGGCCAGCGTCAGCATCAGACCTTCCTGAACTCCCATCGGCCAGGTAGCGCCGCCGTTGCCCAATCCCTTCCCGGCGGCATAAACCACAGCAACAACCCCCGCCAGAAAGACCAGGTTGTGCAGCCCATGAACACGCAGCGGTTCGTGGACCTGCACTTCTTCGAGCTGTGAGCCCGGCCGTTCCTTCTCTTCCTTCGCAAACACGATCTGGTCCCAGACGTTGAAGACAATCAGAAGCGCGATATTGACGAACAACCACTCTTTCCAAAGCTTGAGAGTCCATTCGAACGGCACGCCGCTCAAAAAGCCGAGGAAAAGGGGAGGATCGCCGAGCGGCGTGAGAAGTCCTCCGCAGTTCGAAACGATGAAGATGAAGAAAATGAAAATATGCGTCTTCCGCTGCCTGGGTTCATTGGCGCGCAGCAGCGGACGGATGAGCAGCATTGATGCGCCGGTTGTCCCGACGGCGTTCGCCAGAACCGCGCCGAAACCGAGAACTGTCGTATTGAGCAATGACGTTCCCGAAAGGGAGCCCTGCACGTAGATTCCACCGCTGATGATAAACAAGGCTCCGAGCAGCACGAGAAATGAAAAATACTCGTGCACTTTCTCGGCGAGCGCCTCGACTCCGGAATGTCCGAACGTGGCGACAAGATAAATCGCCAAGGGAAGCGACAGGATCGCCGCGACGATTCCCTTGTTGCGATTATGCTCCCACCAGTGCGGCGTGAAGAGCGGAAGCAATGCGATGGCGAGCAGCATCAGGGCGAACGGAATGAGCGTGACGTGATGCAGTTCGCGTCCGAGCTCAGTTCCTGTAGCGTGGGCACTCGGATTCGCTTCACCAGGTCCGCGGTCTTCAGCCTGCAGCGGCCCGTCGCACACGAACACAAACAATCCGGCAAGCAGAACGCCGACCAGGAGATTCCGGCAAGAGGAAGTCGAAAACATGGATGCGAGCTCTTTTCAATCGAATCAGGTTAGAGCAGGCATTGGAGGGCGCATCCAAAGCTCTCGGGAAATGTTCCTTTTCATTCCGGCAGCGGCCGGCCTTTCGTTTCGGGGAGAAACGGCAGTGCAAACAGTCCGATCAGAAAGACGACGCACATTGTCACGCCGGCGTAACGCAACGGTTCGGGGGTGTCCTTGAACGCCTCCGTGAGGCTCGCTTTGACAATCGGACCGAAGGCCGCGACAAATCGTCCCACGTTGTAGCAGAAACTGGTGCCGGTCGAGCGCAAGCGTGTTGGGAAGAGTTCGGGGAAGTAGATCGCATAGCCCGCAAAGAGCGAAAGCTGGCAGAAGCCCATCACCGGAACCATCACCCAGATCTGCCAGAATTCCTGCAGGAACCAGAAGACCGACACGGTCGAGAAAAACGCGGCCAGGAGCGCGATGACGAACGTCGGCTTGCGGCCGATGCGTGACGCGAGTGCACCGAAGCCGAACATTCCGAGCGCAGCGCCGACGTTGATCGCGATCGACGTGTAGCTTGCCCACCGCGAAAGCCGGCCTTTAATCACGTTGCCGAGTTCCGCCTCCACCTTTTGTGCATCCGCAGAAACTTTCGCCCCGGTCGGACTCTTGAGCGCATCGATGAGGCTCGTGAGGTTCTCCGCACGTTCGGTATCGCCGGCCGAGAGAGCCTTCTCGCGCTCGGCCGTATAGACATTCGTCGATACGCCCTTTCTCTGCACCACGCGGATGAGGTCGGGCGTGAAGAATCCGACCGACCATAGACCGATAACACCGGAGCAACCGAGTGCTAGCCCGGCCAACGCGTGCCGTCGCAGCACCGGGTCGCGGAAGAGATCGGCATAGGATCCGAGCTGCGGCGCCGTCGCCCCTCCGTGGCTGACGTTCTGCCATTGTTCCGGCTCTTTCAACTTGCGGCGGATGACGAGTGCGAGGAGTGCCGGAATTGCACCGATCAGAAACATGATTCGCCAGGGGCTTGTGACCAGTCCCTCTTCCTCCGCGATGCCGAACCCAAGATTGATCATTGCAGCGCTGATATTACCGATCGCCGACAGCGCCTGAAGCAAGGCGAGCGATTGCGGACGCGCGCTCGACGGCATCACTTCAGCGACGAGGGCAACGCCGACCGCGAACTCGCCGCCGACCCCCAGGCCGGTGAGGAAACGGTAAAACGCGAAGTCCCAGGGTCCCTGCGACAACGAACTCAGACCTGTGAACAGCGAATACAGCAGAATGGTGATGACCATCGTCTTCGCGCGGCCGATGCGGTCGCCGAGAATCCCGAAGAAAAGTCCGCCGCAGGCCCATCCTGCCATGAAGATCGAAGTGGCATAGTCTCCCGCCTTCGAGCGACGGGTTTCAATCTCCTTGAGCTGCTCAGGACTGGCATCCTTGTCAGCCGGAATCAGATCCGCCATCGCGGCGGGTCGCGCGAGCACGAAGAGCTGCTGATCGAGACAGTCGAACAGCCAGCCGAGCGCTGCGACAAGCAGGACGAACCAGTGGTACCGCGTCATCTCCCGATGCCAAGGTCCGCCACTTCCGCTGCCAGGAGGTGAAGGCGTCGCGTCGAGGCCGTGCATGGTCCACCGTTGGTTGAGAGCCAGTGAGAATTCGAGGCGGGTGCACTCGGCCGCAATGCGACCGAATACGATGCGGAACATTGACGCGGGATGCGCGTCAATGCACACGCCGGCCGTGCACACGGGCAAAATCCGGAGCCCTACAGTACGGCAGATCTTGCGGCATGTCAAAGCGCATGCCGGGCTGAAGATCGGCTGAATTGAATCGCGCGCGCGAGCCCCTTACAATCGACAAACACTCGTGCAAACACCTTGCACTCCCGCCTGAAAACTCCGCCAAGGCTACTCGAAAGGCGACCTCTCTCATGAGCGGCATCTCCCCGGCTGGTCCAGCACCGAAGCTGACCAAGGTCCAATGGCTCATCTGCATCATCGCGTCGATCGGTTTTGCATTCGACATCTACGAACTGCTGATGCTGCCGTTGATCATTCGGCCTGCGCTGATGGAGCTGGGAGGACTTCAACCCGGTACGCCGGAGTTCGGAGCCTGGGTCAGTCGACTTTTCTACATTCCAGCGGTCGCCGGCGGGATCTTTGGACTGCTCGGTGGTTATCTGACCGACCGGCTCGGAAGGCGGCGCGTGCTGACGTGGAGCATTCTGCTGTATGCGTTCTCCGCGTTCTTCGCAGGTTATTCGACGTCACTGAACATGCTCCTGTTCCTCCGTTGCACGACGTTTATCGGAGTCTGCGTCGAGTTCGTCGCGGCTGTCGCGTGGCTGGCGGAGCTCTTTGAGGATCCGAAACAACGTGAGAGCGTTCTTGGTTATACGCAGGCGTTTTCGTCCGTCGGCGGCCTGCTTGTCGCAGTCGTCAACGGGCTCACGGTCGCGTACGCTGCACAACTGCCGGGGATCGGCATTCCCGGCTTTCTGACAGCGCTAGGCGAGATTCAAAACGCGCACGCCCCGTGGCGATACACTCTCATGTCGGGACTCATCCCGGCAATTCCTTTAATCGTAATTCGACCGTTCCTTCCGGAATCTCCCGCCTGGCAGGCGAAAAAACTTGCTGGGACACTCAAACGACCCAGCCTCGGAGAACTCTTCGCTCCTCAATACTTCCGAACAACGATCGTGACGACGATCATGTTCGCCTGCAGCTATGGTGCGGCGTTCGGCGCGATTCAGCATATTCCGCAGATCGTCCCGCGGCTCGCCGAAGTGAAAGCACAAACGTCGGGCAAGCCGATTCCCGAAAGGCGAACAATTGAGCAGGCGGCCGCCGCAAACTACACGAAGGTGCAGGAAGTCGGTGGACTGGTCGGCCGATTTCTGCTTGCGCTCCTGGCCGTGCGGATTCTCAGCCGGCGAAAACTGCTCCGCATTTTCCAGGTTCCCGGCCTCTTTCTGATGCCTCTCATTTTCTATGCCTTCGCAACGATGGAGAACCGCACGCTCCTATCGGTCGGCAGCTTTCAGTTTACCCTGCTGCATCTTGGCATCTTCATTGCAGGACTTGTGACCGTCGCGCAATTCAGCTTCTGGGGAAACTACCTGCCGCGAGTT
The DNA here is from genome assembly GCA_050246455.1 of Planctomycetaceae bacterium. GTDB lineage: Bacteria > Planctomycetota > Planctomycetia > Planctomycetales > Planctomycetaceae > CAZVJA01. Next base: position 12,558 of record JBFWWA010000010.1, on the reverse strand, counting down.
TACCCCGTCCACCTGCGTGGAACGGGCGAAAGCTTCGCCGCCAACATCGGCGGTCGATTGATCGGTACCTCGTTCGCCGCGATTACGGCGACTCTCGCGAACTCATCGGCACTCTGGGGAACCGGCGTGGAAGATGCCACGAACACCGCTGCAGCCGCGAAAGCTGCGGGTGAAATGGCGAGGGTCGCACAGTTCACGATTCAAGCGAGCGAACAGGCGGCGACACAGTTCGCCTACACCGCTGCCGGTGTTGCGTTCGTCGTCTTCCTGGTCGGCAGCATTGCCTGCTTCTTCCTTCCGGAACCCGAGGCGGAAGAGTTGCCGGAGTAGGCGAATCCCAGGGGTGCACTGCCGACGGTGTGTCAAGGCTCTGCGAACCGTTCGTCTGCGCTCACGATGCACGAACAGGAATGTCGTTGCGCCGAAGGGCGGGCAAGCCGGGCTGGCATTGCTGGCACCACACGCATTCTTCCCTCCGCCAAAGCAACATGCCCGCGCGATTGCGCGGGCATGGCGGAATTCGTTTGTCGAGTCCGGGCGAGATCGCTTCAGGACTTCGATTTGCGGCGCTTGCGAAGCACCTGGCGAAGCTTGGCACGCTGACGCAGCCGTCGCTTCTGCTTATCCGTGAGTTTCATGTCCGTTGGCCTTTCTCTAGTACCAGACCTCTTTTATGGGAAGAAGGATGGTACTGTCAAGCCGCCCAAAACTCAACGGCTCCAAACGGGGACGTAGGGCATCAGGAAGGCAGGAATTCAGGAGAAAAACTCAAACCAACCGAGAAAACGAAGAGGCTCGACGTCGATATGCGGCCGACGAACACCCGCTCCGAATCCTTGGCAATCTCCCGTCTTTCTCCTGCTTCCCTGCATTCCTGATTGAAATACTGTCCGAGTTCTATCCGAACAGTTCGTGGATTACATGTCCATCCCGGACGATCATGACCGGTCGGCCGGTGTTCGTGTGGTACTCGTGGTGATGGTCGATGCCAAGCGTGTGATAAAGCGTCGCCGCCATATCGTCGGGCGAATAACCTCTCTCGGCCGGTTCCGAGCCGGTCTTGTCGCTGGCGCCGAGGACCTGGCCCCCCTTCATGCCGCCGCCCGCCATGAGCGCGAACATTGCACGCGGGTAGTGGTCGCGGCCGTTTCGTTCGGTGTTGATCTTGGGTGTCCGTCCGAATTCTCCCGTAACGACGACGGCCGTAGTCTTGAGGAGGCCCCTGCTCTCCAGGCCGTTGAACAAAGCCGACAGACCTTCGTCGAGCGGCGGGAGCATATTCGTTTTGAGCTTCGTCCAGTTGTCGTAATGCGTGTCCCATCCGCTGAAGGAAACGGTGACGAAACGGACGCCCGATTCGACAAGCCGCGTAGCCAGAAGGCAGCTCATGCCGAACGGTGTGGTGCCGAACTGCTTGGCGAACTCCGGCGATTCCTGGCTGACGTCGAACGCTTCGCGTGCCTTCGGCGAGATGATCATCTCGTGCGCCTGCTTGCTGAAGCGGTCGAGGCCGTCGAGCAGCGAACTGTCGGCCTCGTGGCCGCGAAAGGTCTTGTCGAGGTCCCGCATCAGGTTATTGCGCTTCTCGACTTCTGAAATCGTGAGTTCCTTGCCGAGCGTAATGCCGCGCACAGAGAACGGCTGACCCGCCTGCGGAACACGCTGCGTGTTGAGCGGCGAGTACTTCACGCCGAGGTACCCACCCCCTTGAATGGTCGAAGGAATTCCGACGAACTGCGGAAGGTCCGGCTGACCACGGAGCTCACGGCTGACAACCGACCCGATGCCGGGATACTCCAGTGAAGCGAGCGGCCGGTTCCCGGTGTTGACGTATTCGCTGCCGAGATCGTGCGCGGCGAGCGTATGGCTGACCCCGCGGAGAATCGCGAACTTATCGGCGCACTTCGCAAGCTTCGGAAGATGCTCGGAGAACCGCACTCCGGGAATGTTCGACTCAATCGGCTTGAACTCACCGCGATATTCGTCGCTGCTTTCCGGCTTGAGGTCGAACGTATCGAGGTGCGACGGTCCACCGGCAAGATGAATAAAAATCGCGGCGTTCGCCTTCGCTTTCGACGTCTCTCCCGCCGAAGCGAGCCGGAGGTAATTGCTCAAGGTGAGCCCTGCGCCCAGCGCACCAACCTTGAGGAAGTCACGTCGCTCGAGGCCGTCGCATGTCCAGGAAACTGCCATCTGGCTTTCCTCTTTTGAAAAAGTGAGTTGAATGAGAGCTCGCCGACGAACCAGACTCGATTCAATCCGTCGGAATCAGTGGTTGACGATGAATTCCTTCGTGTTCATCAGTGCCCAGAGCAGGTCGCGGAGTCCGGCGATCGTATCTGCCGATTCGTCGACGTGCTGCCGCGAACGGACAAGCTCGTCGGCATCAGGAAGCCGGCTGAGCGTCCGGAGGTAGGCATCGCGAATCAGTCCATCTTTCTCGTCCGCAGATATCGGCCGCAGCTTCGGTGCGGGAGGTGCGGCGACTTCGGCCGACTTTTTCTGGGCCGTCGGTGCTTTCGCGTTCGCTTTCGCCTGCAGTTTCTCGAGCATCGCGAGCCGTTCTTCCGCTTTCGGCAGGGCTTTGGCGTTTCCCGCTTCCTTCAAACCGGCGATCCTCGCTTTCAGTCGAGCGATGCGCTGCTCGATCGGAAGTTCCTCTTCAGGATTCCCTCCTTTCGCGTTCTTACCCCGCTTCGGGTTGGCAGCAGCTTCCATCGCCTTCTTGTTGTCATTGGGCTTCGCGGCGACGGCGGGCTTCCTTCCTTCCGCACGCTCGATCTTCTTCGAGTTCGGAGCGGGTTTTACGGCAGCGACGGGCTTCTTCGGCACGGGAGGTGTGAACTGCTTCGTCACCTGGCCAATCCAGCCCTTCGCACCGTTGTCGATTGAGGTGAAAACATCGCGGTCGTTCCGCAAATACACCGTCTGCAACAGAGTCGGCTCGTCGGAGCGGTCGCAGTCGCAGTTGCTTTCGCGCATCGAGCGACCGAAGACCGTCATGGCGTATCCCGCCGGAGTTCCCGCCATGCGGCGGCCGGCGCCGGCCAGCGAGATTGCGCGGTCCTTCAAGTTCGTCTGCATCTTCGCGGCTTCGGCATCGGACGCACCCGCCTGACGAACGGCATCGTAAGCAACTTCCGCAGGAATTCGCCGCGGAACAGCCCGCGCGAAGTTCCGCGAGTCGAGCTTGTTGGTCTCGTTCGGTTTCCAGCTGAGCTGATAGGTCCGGCTGTTCGCAATCTCGCGGTGCAGCCATTTCATATCGTACTTGTGCTCGATGAATCCTTGCGCAAGGTAGTCGAGCAACTCGGCGTTGCTGGGCGGATTCGCAAGACTCAAATCGTCAGCCGGCTCCACGATGCCGACCTCGAAATACGCCGCCCAGACGCGATTGACGAATGCGCGGGCGAAATACGGGTTCTTCGTTTCACGCAGCCAGGTCATCAGCGCTTCGCGCGGGTCATCGTACTTCGCGAGATCGACCTCTTCGCCTCCGAGCAACTTCGGTTTCAAGGCGGGGGGCGCGGGAGGTTTCGGCAGAGCCTTCGGCTTCGGCTTCTGCGCGACCACCGGAGATTTTGCCGGAAGGTTCTTGCCGTCGAGTGCTCCGTTGACCTTATTGGCCGCGGGTTCTCCGTTCTTTGCGGCCTCTTCCTTTTTCGCGGCAACGGCCGGTTTCTGTCCGGCGGCCTTTGCGGCTTTGCGCGCCGCCTGACGTTCCGCTTTGGTTCGGTTGAGAGCGACCGTCATCGTTTTTACGGCCGGCTTCTCTCCCGGTTTCAGCGCTTCGACAGCCATCCGCTTGCCGTCTTCCTTCGGCTTTTTCGGCTGTCCCTTTTTCTGATTGTTCCTGGCAGCCATTGCGGCGGCGCGTCGGGGTGAGACAACGAAGACTTCCTGGAAGGGAATGGTCTTCCCGTCTGCGAGTAGCTTCGGGAACTCCTTACGGAACTCGTTCCCCTTCAGATGCTCCATTCCGAGCTCTTTCTGAATGGCCTCGAGCTCCTTGCGGTCCGCCGGTGGAGTACCGTACCGGACTTGCTCGAAGAAGCGCGTGAACTGCTTGTAATCGTCCTGCGTCCATTGATCGAACGGATGTTTGTGACACTCGGCGCACTGGATGCGGACGCCAAGAAACGAGTGCGCGAACGTGAGTGCCTTCTGCGCCGGCTGCGCGACGGTGCGCCGCGCCCAGAAGTGGGCGAGTCCGTCGCGGTCGGCATAGCTCATTTTGCTCTTCGGACGGTAAAGATCGCTCAGTTCCCTGCTGTACTCTGTGACAGTCTGGTCCGGCTTCCGGCTCGTCGCGAGGACGATGCCCGCGATCAATTCATCGTAGGGAACGTTATTCTCGATTCGGCGATAGATCCAGTCGTACCAGTCCTGTGTCGCCTGCGGCCGAAGCGGAGTGATGTTGACGAGCGCATCGTCATTGTTGCCGGTCATGTCGCACAGCTTCGTCGTCCACCAGGCGACGTACGTCGGCCGTTCGAGCAGCTCGTCAATCTTCCTGGCACGCTTGTCGGGTGCCGTGTCGGCCAGGAACGTTTCGACTTCACGAGCGGTCGGCAGCGAGCCGGCGATGTCGAGACTGACGCGTCGGAGAAACTCCGCATCGCTGCACAGGTCCGACTGCACCACCCCGAGCTTACGCAGCTTGTTGACGACCAGCTGATCGACCTTCGTGGGAGCGGGACTATCCGGATAGTTCGGACCCGCTTTATCGCTGACCGGACGCATCACCGGAATCGGCACGACCCCGTTGTCGTAGAAGACAACGACGTGCGTATCCCCCCGCTCGCCCATCGTGACGACGCCGTTCGCGTCGATCTGCGCAATCTGCTCGTCGTTGCTCTGGAACCGGCAGAGTTCGGTCACCTCTTCGCGCGTTCCGTCCGACCAGATCGCAATCGCGCTGAGGGCAACCGTCTTTCCCTTTTCGTTAAGGACAATTTCCTTCGGCGAGACGTCGAGCGCCTTCAGGGTCGCGTTGTTCTTCGGCAATCCCTTCGCACCGTCGGCGATCCAACGCTCGAGGACCTTGTACTCCCAGCTTCCAATTTCCGTCCGCTTACCCCCTTTATGCGGGATGGTCAGCGTCGGCTTTTCGAGCATCAGGCTTTCGGCGGGGACCTCGACATCGGCGCGCGGATTCTCACCCTGAGTCAGATTCTTGTGATCCATCTCGAAGTCGTAACCGAACAGCGACAGGCGGAACCCCCCCTGCCCCTGAAACGAGCCATGACAGGCGCGCCCGTTACACCCCATCTTTCCGAGGATCGGAACGACGTGCCGCTGAAAATGCGGCGTTTCCTTCGAATCGCTCGCGACGATCCGCTGGCTGATCGGCTTGAGCGTCTCCGCGGACAGCGCGGGAGCGGCGACCAATGTCATGAGGGCGATCGCAGTGAGGGATCGCATCGGAATACGCATCATCGTGCAGGTTCCTCGTCGTTCCTTCGGAAATCGACTTAAACTACGGCTCGGAAACCGCGCCGCTCTTCTTGGAATCGTTCTTCGCCTTTTTGCTTTTCGATTTCGCGGCCGCTTTCTCCGCGGCACGATCTCGTTCAACTCGTCTTCGCTCCCGCTCCTGTTCGATCTTTGCCAGCTCGCTCTGCAGAGTCTTCTCGCGGTTCTCTGCCGCCTTCGACAGCGTCTGATCCGCCTTCTTGAGCCGCTCCGCGAGCTGTTCGCGATCGAACTCTAATTCCTTGACTCGGGCGTCGTATCGTTCGCTCAGGAGCTGCTTCAACTCTTCGCCGAACGTCGCTTCGTCCGACATCGTCATCCGGGCCGCCAGGAGCTGAATACGCGAATCCAGCTTCCAGACTGCGAGCGAAAGCTCATACTTCCCCGGAGTCGCCTTCTGAATGCGGGCAAGCCGGAGGCGGGTCTGATTCAATTGTGAAATCGCCCGGTTGTATTCCTTCAGACTTTTCTGCGACTTCTTCTGCTTCATGTCACCGAGCAGATCGGCAAGCTCCGGATGGTTTGCGCGGGCAAAGGCAATGGTTTCTTCTTCCGAAACCTGGGCCGACAGAGGCTTCTCAACCGGAACTTTCTTGGGTTCGACTTTCGTCGCGTCGGCTTTCGCAGCGGGCGAATCGGCCTTCCTTGCGGAATCGTCCGCGCCGGCCCGCATCGCAAAGACGGCGCTGAGAACCACGGCGGCAATCCCGCAGCTCAAAACTCCAGAGCGCGACATCAATCAGTTCTCCATCTGCAAATCGTCGGAGTCGTCCGGCCCGGTGCCATTGCTGGGCGATAGGGCTGCAATCATCCAGCCTGGAACCTCGAAATCGGAATCAACATCGGTAGACACGACGTCCGAATCCGACTCGCCGCGGACGGCTTCACTTGACTCATCACTACCGGGTTCCTCGGTCGAACTCCATTCGGTCCAGAGAGCAAGAACGCTGGAACGGGAGTCGAAGACGCTCTCCGCGGAACCCTGCCTCGAGGGATCGACCTTCGCGAGATCCTGTTCACTCGGACGCTGCATCCAGAAGACGATCGCGATTCCGACCACTGCAGCCAGAGCGAGGTACGTTTCGACGCGGACCCACGCGAGAGCCGCAGCCCGGCTTCCCCCAAACGGAAGAATGCGAGGGAGGGCCGGCTTCACCGCAGATTCCGCCATTACGACCGCACCAGCGACCTTCACAGCGTCGACAACGGCATCACGCGCCGCCTGATTCTCCGCAAGCAAAGTTTCGAAGGCCGCCAGCTCGTCGCCCGCCAGCTCTCCGGAGACGTACCGGAACGCGGTCCAGTCAAGATCGTTCGGATTGTTCAGTTCATTCGTCGACATCGTATACTCAATCGGTCAGGACGTTTTCAATTCATCCGCGAGTTTCGCCATCGCCAGCCGCATCCGAGTCAGCACGGTTCCGAGCGGTGCGGCGGTCTCTTCGGCAATCTCCGCGAAAGTTTTTTCCTCGTACACTCGAAGTCGGACGACAGTTCGCTGTTCCACCGGCAGATTCTCGAGAGCGTTTCGAACCCGGCCGATCAGCTCTTTTCGACTTGCCGCACTCTCCGATGACTCAGCCGCACCCGGCACCAGCCACTTCAAGCCTTCCAGAGCCCGCTGGTGAATGGACTGTCGCCGCTTCACCGATATCGCTTCGCGAAACGCCACCTGGAACAGCCAGCTTCTCAGCGTTTCTTCCCGTGGCGGGTTCTTCGTCTCGAGAGCCCGAGAAAACGTTGTCTGCAAAACTTCCGCGGCCAGTTCCCGGTTTCGAAGAACACCCTGCAGGAATGCCCGCAAGTCCTCAGTGTGCTCCACGTAAGCCGCCGCGATAACCGATGCTCCAACCGGCGAAGAATCGACGGCGGCAGCTTCTTTCCGGTTCTCGTCGGCAGGCGTCAACCTTCAACCCCAAACCGCAACGGGAACCGGCGGCTCCCGGAATACGATGCGCGCAACCCCGCAATTATTTTGCGGTTTCGGGGGCGCGTAAGAAAGTCCGGAGTTGTCCGCCTGCCAGGGAGGCCTAAAGAGCCGTGCCACTGAAACTTAAGCACGGGATATCCGCGGAATGGACCCGGGCCGACCAAAGTGGGCCTCTGGCAACGCTAGAGCCCGCGGATGGGATGGTCCCCTACCGTTTCGCGCGGTCCGGGCGGATGTGCTCGCTCGTCTGCTGCGGATGACGGCGGCGGGTGAATCGGCTTGGCTTGCCGTCGTCGTCCGCCGGTTCCGCCTGGGGAGCCGGTGCCGGCGGAAGTGCAAGGCCGGGAGCGATCAGGGACGTCGCCTGCTGGAGCGATTCGATCTGCTGCAGAATCTCCTGCAGCGCGATCAGTTCGGAGGCGACATTGACGTTGGAAGCTTCGAGGTGCCGCTGTCGAGTTTTTCCCCGTCCGTCCGCAGCCGGAGCGCCGACATTGGGAGGACCGGAGGCATCGGTGGCCCCGAACAGATTGCTGCCGAGGGGCAGAAGTCCTTCCGGATTCGTGAACCTTGCGATCTGAATCTGACCGATGGCCGCGGCGGGCTTGTCCGCTTCACTGGCCGTCACCAGCCCGTCGTTGGAAATGGTCAATTCTGCGACGTTTGCGGAAACCTTCAGCGCCGGTTCGAGCGCCGCGCCGACTCCCGCCACCACAATCTGCCCGTCCGCATTGATCGCGAACGTCCCCGCACGCGTGTACACAATCTGACCTTCGGCGTTGCGAACCTGGAAGAAGCCGTCCCCGCTGATTGCGAGATCCAGTGCGCGCCCGGTTTGCCGCAGAACTCCAGGTCCGAAATCGGTCCGCGTTGCGGCGATCTGGGCGCCGTTGCCGATCGAGATTCCCGCGGACGCCCCCTTCCCCCCGGCATTCGAGCTGACGGGAAGCTGCATCTGTTCATACTCGGCGTCCGAGAAAAGCACGCTCGACCGCTTGAATCCCGTGGTGTTCGCATTCGCAATGTTATTGAGGATCACACGTGACGCCTGCCGGAGCGCTGCGAGCGTCGGCTCGATGTGTGAGAGAACCTCCCCCTCGATAATCAGAAGCGGCGCGGCGGAGTCGCCTCCAATTTCCACGTCGAGATTCTGATGCCGATCTTCGTGGACCGCAATCGGCGGCGGCGGAGCGATGACTTCCGGCATGCTCGGCGCACCCTGTTCGGCGTTGAAATCGCTGCGGAGGCGAAGCAATTCGCGAACCATCTCCGGCGGCAAGCCCTTCAGTTCTTCCAGCCAGATCTCCCGCTCATCCTCGCGTGCGTCCGGGAGTTCCTGCTCAATGACGCTGCGAACTTCCGCCTCTTTGCGGTCGTCCGACTTCGGCGAGGCGGAGAGCGCGTCCGGATCAAAACTGTTCAGGGGAAGCTCCGGTCCGATCGGGGTGGCGTTGTCCGGAGCGAGCAATGCTTCTGGAGCGGAGGGTGCCGGCACCGCTTCGACCTCGGCATCAGAAGTAATCACTTCCGATGCATCCTCTTCGCAGACGGTTTCGGATTTGCAGGCCGAAGCCGAGCAGCCTCCGGCGGAACAGGCAGAGACTTCCGGGCACTCAGCGGGACAAGCGGCCGCACAGAGGGAACTGCACGCCGGACATTTATCGGTGCATGCACAGCTCGTCGCACACGTCTTCGAAGCACCGACGACGTTCGCGTCCGCGGATTCGAAAAGGACGCGGCGAACCCCAGGAATCTCTTCAAGATTCGGATCCGAGTGCGCGAAGTTCGGAATCACGCGGCAGACGTAATCATCTGCCGCTGCTTCCGTTCCGTTCTCGAAATCGGTGATGCGGATTGCCTCGACATCGGAAGGCGGCAAGCCGGCCGGTTCAATGCAATCAGCGGATTGTGCAGACAAACTTCTCTGTCTTGAGCAGCAGTTCGACGATGGACATCCGCCGGTCTGCACCACTCCCCCATGACCGTCCTCTCCCTCAAATTGCTCGAGGGACGCCAGTGAGACAAATCCCGTGACTTCATCATCCTGGGATGCGGCGTGACGAAACGGAGAAGGGGCAAGTTCGAACGACGAAACCACTGCGGGTTGCCGGGCGGAATCCGCCACGCCGACGGCAAGGACGTGGGCTACCACCACTCCCGTGGCGATCAACACCAGAAACAGACCGATTCTCGTCGTTTGCACGCCCTGCATGGTCGCCTCCCTGCGATCAGCCTGCGATGAAACTGGATGAAGTGTCGACGGACGGAGTGACGGCGCCGGAGCGCACGAGTCTGCGGACCGGACCCGGTAAGGCTGGCTGAAGCGGCCGAACGGTATCTCAATCCCGGCTTTTGGGCAAGAGCGGAGTCTGGCGGGGTCTCACGGCTGGATTTGGGAATTGGGAAGACGCGGGGACCGAAGAATTCGCCCATTCATCGACCATCATCCCTCCGCGCCCGTTTAGTCTTCCATCCGCGGGCGGCGGCGGCGCTCCTTGCGGGCCGACTGCACCTTCTTGTCTTCCAGTCGGCGATGAACCGACGCTCGGGTCGGCTTGGTTTTGCGCCGTTTCTTCGGCCGGACCAGCACTCCCTGGAGCAGTTCTCGCAGTTTGTCGAGGCAGTCTTCAACGTTCCGCCACTGGTCGCGGGATCGCTGGCTCGAGAGAAGCAGTTCTCCGTCGGCGGTGATGCGCCGCTGGTAGAGGGCAAGAAACCGTTCCTTGAGTTCCGGACTCAGGCTTCTGGTGGTTGCAACCGCCCAGCGAAGTTGCGCTTTCGAGTTCACCTTGTTGACGTTCTGTCCCCCGGGACCGGAACTGCGCGAAAACGTGAACCCGATCTCCGACATCGGCACGCGGATCGGTCCGACGATCAGCCAGCCTCCGTCTCTCATCTTCTCGCCGTCATCCGCGTTCACAGAACCCCCCGACTTGATCCGGCCGCTCGGCCGAGAAATGTCTCATGGCCGACGAATGCCCGAATGGGAAATACTCCTTCCGATGTGTACACGGGATGTCGGGCTGAAAGCGGATCTCTCAAAGCCGACCCCGTCCCCATGAGACATTCATCGTCAGGCGTTGGTCATTGCTCGCCAGTGGACGGGCATTCAATTTCCCAATAAACTGAAGGCGTCCATTATGTCCTTCCAAGGAAAAAAGAGACATGCCATTTCCCCGCATGGTTCGCATCCGGCAGAAGTTCGAAGCCCCGCGCGTGGAGAATATTCCGGCCGAGGTCGATCGGCAGTTGGCGGCGCTCGATCTCGCGAAGAAGGTCAAGCCGGGCCAGACCGTGGCGATTACCGCCGGCAGCCGGGGAATCGCGAACATCGCAGTCATCATCAAGGCGACCTGCGATCATTTCCGGAAGCTCGGCGCGGTTCCCATCATCATCCCTGCCATGGGTAGCCACGGCGGTGGAACGCCGGAAGGACAGCGGGCAATCGTCGAAGGTTACGGCATCACTGAGGAATACTGCGGCGCGGAAATCCGCTCTTCAATGGAAACGGTCATCGTCGACCGGACCGAGCAAGGGGTTCCGGTCCACTTCGACAAGCACGCCTTTGAATGCGATCATGTCGTCGTCTGCGGTCGCATCAAGCCGCACACCGGTTTCGTCGGCGAGATTGAATCGGGCCTTCACAAGATGATGCTCATCGGGCTCGGCAAGCACGAAGGGGCAAAGATCTATCACCGCGCGATTCTCGACTACAGCTTCCTCGAAATCATTACCGCCGTCGCGGACGTTGTGCTCAAGAAGTGCAAGGTCGTCGCCGGGATCGGCATCATCGAGAACGCGTACGACGAAACGGCAATGATCGAAGCGGTCCCGCCAGAGCGATTCTTCGAGCGTGAGAAGGAACTCCTCGTCATCGCCCGCCGCTGGATGCCCCGGCTTCCGTTCAAGAAGGTCGGCCTGCTCATTGTCGACGAGATCGGAAAGAACATCAGCGGCGCAGGAATGGATACGAACGTCGTCGGCCGCAAGTACAGCGACCACAATGCCACCGAGAAAGACGACGTCGCCTGCAAGCGAATCTTCGTCCGCGGCCTGACCTACGAAACGCACGGCAACGGCTGCGGGCTCGGCATCGGCGAGTTCACGACGCAGCGCGCCGTCGACCAGGTCGACATGAACATCACGCGCATCAACGCCCTCACCGGCGGCCACCCCGCTGCCGCTTCAATTCCGTGCGTTTATCCGAACGATTACGAAGCAATCGAAGCGGCCCTTGAAACCGTCGGCCTCGACGAGCCGGAGAATTCACGCGTCGTGCATATCTCGAACACGCTTCACCTGCGCGAAGTCCTCGTCAGCGAAGCCTATCTTCCCGAAGTCCGCGACCGGGCCGACCTCGAAATTCTCGACGGTCCAAGCGAAATGGAATTCGATGCGGACGGGTTCCTGGCGGCCGTTTTTGCGGGTGCCGCCGCCGGGGCACATTGATCGCCGTACATGCGGGTTCCCTGATGAGACGAATTATCCGTGCTGCTCACGACGAAACGCAGCGGTGGTCCAAAACCGCCGCAAGTGGCACCACGTGTTGCGATGTCCGTTTCATCTTCGTCAATTGCCTGTCAGAGCGATTGCCGGTTCATGTGACGGAGCGCCAGTAGTAGTTTAGAGTACACCTTGACGCATCTTCGAAGACTCCCTGCCCAGGAGCAGGCCGATGCGCACCTCGATTCAGATCGCACAGACTTTCGCGGCCGCGCTAGTTCTGTTCGGAATATCGATCCGATTCTCGCTCGCCGATGATCCCCCTGCCCCTGCCCCTGCCCCTGCCCCTGCCCCTGCCCCTGCCCCTGCCGCTCACGCGACGCCAGCTCAGATTCAACAGACGATCGAGCGCGGCATCGGGTATGTGCAGACCGAGAGTGGCCATTGGATGAAAACGCGGAAGTGCGCGTCCTGTCATCACGCTGCGATGGCAATCTGGTCGCTCTCCGAGATCGATCGGCTCGGCTATACGATCGACAAGCAGTTCGTCGCAGATATGGCCGAGACGATCATCGGCAATCCGCAGAAGATGATCGACTCACGGCTCGTGCCGGGCCCGAACGATCCCCCCGACACGCGGCCACTCGCCAGCGGCGTTCGCACCGCAACCGTTTTCATGTCGGTCGCAGGCCACGCGCTGCCGGCGCTCA
>JBFWWA010000009.1:0-21671 GCA_050246455.1 Planctomycetaceae bacterium | reverse complement strand
CATCGCTTGAGGGTTCTGGTTCCCAGCCGGATCGGCATGTACAATGCCATCCGGTGACCGATCGGGAACCGACCGTCGTTTGCCAAATGAGTTCGGCAGATCCATGGGCCCTGGCAGTTCGGCCGTGCGCGCACGAGCCGGCGCAGATCTGGGGAGTTCGGCGATGGCTTGGAGGCTCCTGCGTTCGATCATTGCACCCGCGGCGCTGGTTCTTTTCACCCTCTCGGCTCAGCTCTTCGCCTCCGGGAAGTCCGCGGGTCTCGACTCTGCCCCGGTAATGGTCTTCACCCACTCTGGTCCGGCCGGTGAAGCCAGTTTCGCAATCGCCGTCAGCAGCTGGGGATTGCGTTCCGCCAGAGCGGCTCACGATCACATCCTGCTCGTCGATACTTCCGCAAGCCAGACGGGGGAGTATCGAACGCGAACTCTCGCGGTCGTGAAGGGGCTGCTCTCGGAACTGCCGGATCGTGATCGCGTCCAGCTGATGTCGGTCGACGTCTTCGTCGATCGGTTGAGCAAAGGTTTCGCGGCGCTGTCGTCTGCGGAAGCGCATCGAGCGCTCGAAAAGCTCGAGAATCGCGCTCCGCTGGGGGCAACCGACCTGCAACTCGGGATCGAAACGGCGATGTCGGCGGCCGAGAATGGAAAGCCGACGTCCATCGTTTACATCGGCGACGGGATGAGTGCGGCGGGATTCATCCGCAAGCCGGAAATGCGAAGACTCGTTGCCGAACTCCGCGCTCGGAAGATTTCCGTCACCAGTTATGCCATCGGTCCGACGGTCGACGTCGCCTTACTCGCGATTCTTGCACAGCAGACGGGCGGCGTGGTCCTCGCCGATGCCGAACAGACTCAACCCGATCGCGCAGCGCACGAGCTGGCAGCCGCATCAGCAGGCGAAGTGACGTTTCCCGTGCAGATTCGCGTGGAGCCGACAACAGGACTCGACTTCACGTCTCCCGATCTGCCGCTCCGTGCGGACCGCGCAACGCTGTTTTTTGGAAGCGGCCGATTACCGGAATCGTTGACGGTCACGGTGACCGGATCGGACGGAGACACGGTAAGCTACCCCGTTCCTTCTCAAAGCTACCGAACAGCCGGCGCGCATCTGCCGCTGCTCGCCCGGCAATCGAAGACCGAGAACGGATTCGTCGCCGCGGGAGCCGGCCTGGATCTTTTCCGGCAGGTGGGAGGCGAACTCGACAATCATCTTGCAGCGTTGGCGGCGGAGGGTGATGCAGCTGTTGCGTCTCGGAATTTCGAGACAGCGGACGGGGTCGCTCGTGCGCTCGCGCAACTCGATCCGGGGAATGCGAAGGCTCGCGCTCTCCGCGAAGCAGTGACTGCGGCCCGGAACGTGCAACCCACTAACAGTGCGACAGAGAGTGATGCGCGGAACGGCTCAACGGAAGTGCCGGATGGAGAACAGGACGATCCCGACAACATCGCCGCGATAATCCGTCGCGCTCGCCGCCTGGCCATCGCGGATCCTGAAACAGCAATCTCCGAGCTCAAACGCGCGGAAGCCGAAATCCGCGACATATTGTCTGCGGATCCGGATCTGCGTCGCCGGCTTTCCCACCGCCTGTTGGCTGCGATGCAGTCGATTCGCGACCAGGAACGGGTGAGAGATCAGCACACGGTCCGGCATGCGAATGCAAAAACGGCCGACATCGCGCAGACGCAGATCGTGGAACGGATGGAACGCCACGACGAACGAGCTGCGGCATTGATCCTTCAGTGCCGTGCACTGCTGACGGAAGGAGAGCAAAGCGACCCCGAGCCGGATGTGCTCATTGAAGGTCCGCCCGGCGCAACTCCAGTTCTTCTCCGGCCGACGGATGCGCCGGAGAACCTCATCGATACTCTCCGGCAGGTCGAGCGTTCGCACGTTGTTTCTGAAAACGAGTCATCCATCCTGTTTCCAGACGCGCAGTCCTGGCGTGCAATGACGCAGCGACGCGCGAAGTGGGCTTTCCACTCGGATACGATCGGTGGAACCGCGGCCGAAGCGCGTCTCGAATCGGCGCTCGAGCAACTGACACAGTTCAGCTTTTCCGATACGCCACTCACCGAGGCGATGCGGATACTTGCGAACAAGCATCATGTGACCGTGCGAATTGATTCCGCCAAGCTGGCGGAAAACTCGATTGCGATCGATGCCCCGATCACCCGTTCTCTCTCGGGAATGCGGCTTCGTAACGCGCTCAAGGTCATCCTCGAGCCGATGCAGTTGTCGTACGTCATCGACGATGACGCGATCAGGATCACGACGATCGATGCCGCACACGAGACCGCGACGACCCGCCGCTATTACGTCCGCGACCTCATGAAAGATCACCCGCATCGAGCCAACGCAGCCCTCGAAGTCTGGCTGACCGGTGGTTCCATGGGTGGGCTGATCGGATCGAGAGAAAACCCGGAATGCGACTGCTACTGTCCGCCGACCACAATTGTCGTCAATGCGCAGCGCACAACGCGTCCCCGGAAGAACTACAGCGATGCACCGTCGCCCTCGTTCGGTGAGCGACGTTTTCATGACGGTCGCAAGTCCGGTTCTGCACGGGGTCCTGCCGGATCCGGCGACGGGGCCTCCGGCGAACCGAAAAAGAAACCGAATTCCGCCGACGGCAACGCCGGCAGCTCTGTTCGTTTCGTCGGCCAGGCTTTTGCTCAGGTGCGCGACGACGAAGCCGCAAAGAATGCGGCAAAAGCGAAAGGGAGTTTGCAGAAGGGGAACCGGAACCCACGGTCCGCGCCCCGGGACGGAGAAACGGATTCCACGCCAACGGAAAAGCCCGCCGCGGATGCCGCGCCCAAAGCAGAAGGGAAGGGGCCGGAAACCGTGGAAATGCCGTCGCTCGACCCGAGCAACGGCACGCCGAGCGAAATCTGGAATGAATTCGTCAAGACCCGGAAGCCGAGCTCTGCTGCACTCAGTCGGTTGATGACCAGGCTGCACGATGAGCGAAAGCATGAGCATGTCATCGCGGCGATCGAGGCGGCACTCAAGAACGGTCAGTCGCAGCCCTGGATGTATGACGTTCTCGCACTGACGATGGAACTGGCGGGGCGTCCACAGGCCGACATCGAACGGGTGCTCCTCTCGCGCGTCGATTTCACAACGACGGAAATCACGAGCATGATGTACTCCGCCGCGTACCTGACCCGCTTCGGCGGGAAGAAGCAGGCGCTCAAGCTTTACCGGCAGGCGTCGCAGATCCAGTCGACGCGTCCGGAACCGTACGTGATGGGGCTCCCGCTCGCTGAAGACGCGAAAGATTACGACGCGGTGCGCTGGGCTGCCACCGGCATTCTCACAACCGCGTGGGGACGCGACCACGAGAAGCTGCATACCCAGGCGGGCGATGCCGCTGCGGAAGCAATCGCCGCCCTCCGGAAAGCAGGGAACGAGAAAGAAGCCCGGGCCTTCGAGAACGACATGGCCGAGGCGCGCAAACGCGATCTAGTGCTCAAGCTTGTCTGGAGCGGTGACGGCGACCTCGACATGTCGATCGTCGAGCCGCCGGGAACAGTCTGTTCCGTCAACAATCCGCTATCTCCCGGCGGCGGGGTTCATCTGCGCGACGGTTACGGTCCGGACCAGAAGAACTGCCACGAAGACTACGTCTGCGCGTTCGGCGTTCCCGGCAACTATCGCATCAAGGTCCGGCATGTCGGCGGAAATGTCGTCGGCAAGCGGGCGCAGCTGACGATCATCCGGCATCAGGGATCGACCGAGGAATCGTCGCAGACCCTCTCGGTGCCGATCACAAATGAGGAATCATCGGTTCTGGTGTCGCTCCCGAACGGGAGAAGAACGCAGCTTCGCGCCGTCGATCCGAAGTCCGAGCCCGATCAATCCGCACACGATCGGAAACCGCAGGCCGTATTGCCCGAGGCGCTCCCGGGCAAAGCCAATTCGGACGTTCTCAAACGCTTCGGCGCGTCGCGCGCCCGCGCCGCCGAAGTTGCCGGAGGCCGGCCGGGTCAAATCCGCGCGCAAGCGGCCGCGTTCAACACCCCGATCGCAGCACAGGTCGGTCAAGGGCCCGCCGGCGGATCCGCAATTCCCGGGATGCCGCTGGCCGGCGGAGCGGTCGGGGGCGGCGCCGTCGGCTACACGCCGGTTGTGTCGAATATTTCCGAAGGGGTCTCGATGTCGGCCCTCGCCGTCGTCTCGGGCGACCGTCGCTACGTCCGGTTGACAATCGCCCCCGTTTTCTCGGCGATCACCGACGTCTTCACGTTCAGTTTCCTGAACTCGCCCGCTCCCGGAGGAGCAACGGGAAACTAGCAGGACGTGATTCGCTTTGATGCCAACGGGAGCTTCCGTTCCGCCCGCTAGCGTTTCCGCACAAGTCCCGGCGTGACGTCGATGTCGAGTTCCGCAGTCTCGCCGCGCGCGAGTTTTTCCCACGCGACGGCGGCCATCGCGGCGTTGTCGGTACACCACTGGATCGGTGCAACAACCAGCTCGATGCGCATCCTTTCGGCCAGTTCTTCGAGCCGTTCCTTCAAACGGCCGTTCGCCGCAACGCCGCCGCCGATCGCGAGTCTTTTGCGGCCGGTCTGCTTGAGCGCAAGGCGGCATTTCGCGACAAGAACATCGACCACCGCTTCCTGGAACGACGCCGCAAGATTCGCGATCCGATTCTCGTCAAGCGGAGGAACCGCTTCGCCCGACCGTGAACCGGGGACGCCGAACGCTTCGTAGAGCAGGGCGGTTTTGAGTCCGCTGAAGCTGAACTCGAGCCGGTCGGAGTGAATCATCGGTCGCGGAAACTCGATGCTCGTGCGGTCCCCCCGGCGCGCGGTCCGTTCAATCGACGGACCTCCCGGATAAGGCAGCCCGAGGAGCTTGGCGGCCTTGTCGAATGCTTCGCCGGCGGCGTCGTCGATGGTCGAGCCGATGAGCCGGCATTCGACCGGGCTCGTGCAGTCGTACAAGTTGGTGTGGCCGCCGCTGACGACGAATCCGACCGTCGGATAGATCTCCCGCCCCGCCGCCATCCGACAGGCGTAAATGTGCGCTTCGATGTGGTTGACCGCAATCAGCGGAAGGCCCAGCGAAAGCGCCAGGCTCTTCGCTGCGGTCAGTCCGACCAGCAGCGAGCCGACGAGCCCCGGCTCGGTAACGACGGCAACGGCCGAAAGTTCCGCGAACGAAACGCCCGCGCGCTGCAGCGCCTCGTCGATCGTCGGAATGATGCGCCGGACGTGCGCCCGCGACGCGATCTCGGGAACGACCCCGCCGAACTGCCGATGGAGCTCATCCTGCGAGGCGACCACGCTCGAGCGAACGCCCAGGTCGCGGTCGATGACCGCAGCAGCCGTTTCATCGCAGGAGGACTCGATAGCAAGCAGAAGCGGGACTCGCGTCCCGCTTCGCTTGTTCGAATCGCTTGTGGAGGACGAGTCCGTCATGTCGCGGGAGCGGGAGGAACCGGCAGTCTCACCGGAGCTTCGGTGGTCGGCTTCGAGGCCTCGACCGGCTTCGCGTCCTGCTTCTCTCCATCCGCAGGCTTGGCGGCGGTATCCCCCTTGGTAAGGAGCTGACTCAGAATCTCCAGACCCTTGTCGAGCTGGCGATCCTTGAAGTCGCTCTTCGGAGGCCCGTCCTGACTGAGAACGTCGCGATCCTTCCGGTATTCGAGATACTTCCGGATCTCTTCCATGTCGAGCTTCACTTCCTGATCCTTGTCGGGACTGACGCCCCATTCCTCGGATTCCGGCTGGTTCGGGAAGCGATGGATGTTCTTGCCGCTCGGTCGGTGATAGCTCGCAGTGGTGAGCTTGAGTGCGCTCGAACCGCTTTCAAGCTCGATGACGTTCTGCACGCTCCCTTTGCCCCAGGTTCGGTCGCCGACAATGACGGCGCGCTTATGGTCCTGGAGGCAGGCGCTCACAATTTCGCTCGCAGAAGCGCTGAAGTGATTGACGAGGACCACCATCGGGAAGCCGCTGTAGGTCCCTTCTTTCTTCGCATCCCAGCTTCGTTCGGGGGTATTGCGTCCCTTGGTGCTCACAATTTTCCCCGACTCGATGAACATGTCGCTGATCTCGGTGGCCTGCGAGAGCAGCCCACCTGGGTTGAAGCGGAGATCGAGGATGAGCCCTTTCATTCCCAGCTTGACGAGTTCGTCGAGGGCTGCCGTCAGTTCCTCGGCGCTCCGACGGCTGAAGTGCGTCAGGCGGATGTAGCCGATTTTTTTCTCGGGATCGAGCAGATAGTCCCAGGTTTCGTCCTTTTTGTATTTGTCTCCCATGACCGTGGCGACATGAATGATATCGCGGACGATCTTCACCTTTTCGACGTTATTCAACCCGCTGTGCGTAATGCCGATGGTGACTTCCTCTCCCGGCTTTCCCTTGAGGAGCTTGACGACCTGCTCGATCTTGAAGTCCTCGGTCGATTTCCCTTCGATCTCCATGATGATGTCTCCGGCTTTCACTCCGGCCTTGTAGGCGGGGGTGCCGGGAAGGGGCGTCATGACGATGGGACGCTTCAGCTGCGGATCGATCTGGACTTGAATGCCGATGCCGCCGAACTCCTGTTCGACCGCTTCGCTGAACTGCGTCAACTCTTCAGGGCTGATGTAAGAGGAATACGGATCGAGCTTGCCGATCATTCCCTGAATGGCTGCTTCCATCAGCTCGCGCCGATCGACGTCCTTGACGTAGTTTCGCTCGACCTGCTCAAACGTGTCGACGAAGGTCTTCATCAACTCGTAGTAGTCCGCGTCTTTCTTCTCTTTCTCGATCTCCGCCGCGAATGTTGCAGCGTTCGAGAAAGCCAGCGCGATTCCACAGGCCAATGTCCCGATCAGTCGGATATGCGACGTCGACATTCGGCGATACTCCCGGCGTTTGCGTGCGACTTGGGATCGCCCGATCACCCTCGCACTGTCACGGGGCGGGGCGTCGGATCAACTCTCTAAGTTTAGGCGAATCCCGGAGATTGAGCAAGATCCGGAGATTCTTCCCGATAGCTCGGGTTCTGCGAAAAGGCAAATTTTTCCGGCCGTGCAAATCTCTTTCGGACTGTTATGATCGACGTCGCTGAGCATTTCTGACCGGGGGTTCGTCTCGTCGTATCCGCTGCAAATTCTGCTTCGCATTCCGAAGCAAAACGCGGAACGCGAATTCGGCAGCGCATCGCAGCTGTCGACACGATCCGCTCGAATCAATTGACCGTGCGACCCAGGGTGGGGTGAATGACCGCGAAGGTGGAACTTCTCACAGGACCGGCGCGCAGCGGCAAGACCGCGCTGCTGCTCGAACGATACCGCCGGGTGCTGCGTGAGAACCTCGCGAACTGCACGCCGGGGGCGAATCTCTGGATCACGCCGACGAATCGTTCGCGGCGAAGGCTCCTTTCGGCCCTCCCCGACGATTCGTTGCCGGTCTTCTTCGCTCCGAATGTTTTCACGTTCGACAAATTCGCGGACCGGGTGCTCAGCTTTTCCGATTTGAATCTAAGGCCCCTCAGCGAATCGGCGCGCCGGCTGGTGATGGCGTCGATTATCGACGAACTTCGCACTCACGGTCAGCTCGGCTACTTTGGATCGATTGCCGAGACGACCGGCTTTGT
This sequence comes from Planctomycetaceae bacterium, assembly GCA_050246455.1. Taxonomy (GTDB): domain Bacteria; phylum Planctomycetota; class Planctomycetia; order Planctomycetales; family Planctomycetaceae; genus CAZVJA01. The sequence goes on along the minus strand of JBFWWA010000009.1, from coordinate 14,077 downwards.
CGACCTGGTCTCGTCGTTCATCACGGAACTCAAACGCAACGAAACGTGGCCCGAGCATTTCCGGGCAGCCTGCGGCACGCGCGGCGCGACCGACAAAGACCGCGAACTGGCGCTCATTTACGAGCGCTACCAGGCGACGCTCAACGATCACGCGCTGTACGACCCGGAAGGATGCTTCTGGTCGGCTCGCAACGTCCTCAAAGAGGGGGGGCGGGCACCGTTCGAAAGATTGTCGCTCGTGGTGGTCGACGGTTTCGCCGACTTCACGCGGACGCAGTACGAAATTCTTGCGCATCTTGCCCAGTGGGCGGATGAACTCGCAATTTCGCTCCCGCAGGAAGCGAGCAACGTCGAGAAGGGACGCCATCGGCCCGACCTGTTTGCCAAATCGACCGATGCCTGTGAGCGAATCCGCGACGTCGTCGGAACGTCGATTCATCGCATCGATATCACCGATGCCGGTCCGTCTGCAAAAGAAACTTTCCCCGCCGCAGGGACGCTCGCGAAATCGCTGTTCGCGAATCCGCGAGCCATTGTCCCGGACGAGGAAGCTCTGGGGCTCGAAGTGCTGGCGGTCGTTGGTCAGCGCGGCGAGGTGCGCGCCATTGCGGAGCGTGTCAAACGACTTCTGCAAGCCGGTGTGAAACCGGATGACGTCGTTGTGGCGGTCCGTTCTCTTGACGATTACGCCGACCTGATCGTCGAAGCGTTCGCCGATGGCGGCATTCCGTTTCACTGTCCCCCTCCCGGGACCCTGGCGCAGGCGCCGGTCGTGCGGGCGCTTCTCGGGGTGCTGGAGATGGAAATCGAGAACTGGCCGTTCGACCGGGTCAAAGCGGTAATCCTTTCCAATTATTTCCGCCCGGAGTGGAAGCCGGACGAAGACGCTCCGGAGCTGGTGCGTGTTGTCGCGGCACTGCGAAAGACCCGGATTTCCGGTGAACGCGAGGCATTTCTTGACGCGCTGCAGCGAACCGTCGAGCGGGGGGAAGCATTGCCGGGCAGCGAGGTCGAGACTTATCGCGGCGCCGGAGAGACTGACGCGGACTCTGCGAGTGATCTCGACCTGAATCGAGAGAGGATTCAAGCAGCTCGGATCGCGCGTGAAGCGATGCCGGTACTGCTGCGATTGTCGGACGCAACTCGCCGCCTTCGAACGAAAGCGACGTTCGAGGAATGGGCCAGGCGCGTGGTCGATCTCGCCGGCGATCTCGGCATGACGGCGCGTTCTCCGTCCGGTTTCGGAGCGGGGGATTCCTCGCTCTCCGAACGCGATGCGGTCGTCTGGGAAAGCGTTCGCGAAATACTTTTTGATGCGGTGAAGGGGCTCGAGCTGCTCGGACTCGATTCCGAAAAACTCGCTCTCGCGGAGTTTCAGCGGAAGTTCGTCGATCTGCTGTCGGCGCACCGGATCCCGTCAACTCGCGCCGAAGCGGGCCGCGTGCTCGTCCTGGAGGCGGCGGACGTCCGCAATCTCGATGTCCCGCATCTCTTCCTCGCGGGTCTCAGCGAGGGAAGTTTTCCGCGTGCGCGAGTCGACGACTGCCTGTACAACGAAGCAGAACGGCAGCGGCTGAATGAAAGCGGGCTCGGACTCCGGCACCGGTCCGGGCACAGCCGCGACGAAATGTTCCTCTTTTATCAGATTGTGACGCGCGCGCAGCGAAGCCTCGTCATCAGTTACCCGAGCGTCAGCACCTCGGGACAGCCGCTCTTTCCAAGTCCGTACGTCGCTGCCGTGCGCGATCTGTTTACGGAGGCCGCGCTTCCCGTACAGCAGGTGGGACGGCTCGACCCCGTTCCCGCGGAAACCGAAATGCTGACGGTCGCGGACCTGCGGCTAATCGCCACCCATTCGGTGCGCGAGAACAAGGGAGGATGGTTTCGCACGTTGGCTCAGATGCCCGGCCAGGGAGCGACCGCGCGGAATATTCTCGCGGCGACTGACGCAGCGGATGCCCGGTTTCATCAGAAGGGATTCACCGTTTTTGAAGGAAGCCTGGGAGAGACGTGGGTCCGCGAAAAGATGGCCGAGAGGTTCCCGCGCGACTACCAGTTCAGCGCAACCCAGCTGGAGCGCTACGCCGGCTGCGCCTACCGGTTCTTCCTGTCGGACGTCCTCGGTGTCGAGCCGCTCGAATCGCTCGAAGCACGGACAGATTATCTCGCTCGCGGCGTGACGGTTCACGACGTTCTCTCGAGCATTCATCAGGCGGAGGACGGTGGCGCGAATGCCGAGCGTTCTCCCGTCGATGAAGCGTCGATAGTCGCGCGGTTCCGCGAGCTTGTGGATCTCGCGATCGGCCGGCGTGGAAACGCTTCGCGGTTCGAGGACGTGCTGAATCAGATCGAACGAGATCTGCTCCACGAATGGGGCGAAGCGTACGGCCAGCAGTGGACGAGCTATCGCGAGCTTTTCAGAATCGCTTGGAATGATCCGCCGCAGCCGACGCATCTTGAAGTCGCCTTCGGCAACGCCCCCGGCGCGAAACCCGAACGCGATGCGAAGTCGCGCGGTGCGCTGGTATTCGGAGCGGGAGAGTCGGCGACGCGCGTGCGCGGCCGCATCGACCGCGTCGACGTCGGCAGCTGCGAAGGGCGCCCTGTCTTCAACGTCATCGATTACAAATCGGGAAGTATCTCGAAATTCCATCTCGGCGATGTTGCGGCCGGGACCTCGCTGCAGTTGGCGCTGTACACCGTTGCGGTGCTGCGGCATCAGCTCGCCGGCGCGGGAGCGACGCCGTTCCAGCTCGGTTTCTGGAGCCTGCGCGAAACCGGCTACGTCTCCGGGATCAAGAACGATCGCAAGAGCGCGAGTCCCGCTTCACCGGAGTTCATCGCGGATCTGGAGCGTACTCTCGAGGCGATCGTTCCGCGCCTGGCCGCGGGAATTCGTTCCGGCGATTTTTCGGTGAACAGCAGCGATCCGCACTGCACGCGCTTTTGCCCGTATCGCACTGTCTGTCGCATTGGCCAGCTGCGCGATGTCGCGGAGCCGCTCGAAAAACATCGTCCGCAATCGGTGTCGGTCGCGACGAATCCGGGAACCGACCATGAAGACGAATCCGCCTAACCCGTAGAAGCCTGCATGTCGCACGACGCCGAACAACTGACTGACCAGCAGCGGAACGCGATCGAGACGCGCTCGGTATCGATTGCACTTTCCGCGGGTGCGGGGTGCGGGAAGACCTTCGTGCTCACGCGCCGCTTTCTGGCTCAGCTCCAGCCGGGCGCCGCCGATCGTCCCGCAAAGGGACGCCGCAAACGCCCGGAGCGGAAGGCCGCCAAGGGGACCGCTGCGAAATCGGGCAATCTGTTGTTTGACGTCGAGGAGATCGATTCCTCGTCAGCGGACTCCCGCGCGAGCGGCGCCGACCTGCTGCAAGGCCTCGTTGCGATCACCTTCACCGAACGAGCAGCGCGCGAGATGCGCGACCGGATTCGCGCCGCCTGCCATGCCCGGCTGAGGAGCTGTTCAGACGGGGAAATCGTTCACTGGCAGGAAATCCTCCGCGGTCTCGACACCGCGCGCATCAGCACCATTCACGCGTTCTGCGCGTCGTTTCTTCGTTCCCATGCCGTCGAAGCGGGCATCGATCCGCAGTTCAGCGTGCTGGAGGACTCAACGGGCGACGTCATCCTCCGACGCGCCGTCAGCGGAACCATCGAGGATCTGCTCAGCGATCAGGACTCGGATGCCATGCATCTCGTCCTGCACTTCGGTCTCGAAAAAACGCACGATTACATCCGCAGGCTGGTCAAGAGCCGATTCCAGTGCGGAACGAAGGACTTCTCCGACAGTTCGCCCGAGGAGCAGGCCGACCAGTGGCGGGAATGCTGGAAGACAAAATATCTGCCGCTGCTGCTTCAGGAATTGACGGAATCGGCCGTCGTCAGGAACACGATCGACCTGCTCACATCCAACGAGCCGTCGCATGCGAAGATGCAACAGCGCCGGCAGACGCTGCTGCAACAGCTCCCTCTGCTTTCCACGTCCGCGGATCCGCTTGCGGCCTGTGCTCAGCTCGTCGAAGCGGCGAAGGTGCAGGGGGGAGGCGGCGCGAGCGCCTGGTCCGATGAAAGCATCTACGTGGCCGTCAAGAATTGCCTCGTGAAGCTGCGCGATGCGCTGCGCGACACCGCCGAGGGAATTCATTTCGACGAAGAGGATCTGCTCGACGCGGTCACATTCGGATTGATGTTCTTTCGTGTCGCGCGGGTGGCGATGGAGCGTTACGAAGAACAGAAGCGGGCCGGCGGGTTTCTCGACTTCGACGACCTCCTGATCCGCACACATCATCTCCTCCGCGATCACGAATCGGTGCGGAACCGGGCGGCGCGCGGCATCGACCTCTTGATGGTCGACGAGTTTCAGGACACCGACCCCGTGCAGTCGGAAATCATCCGTTATCTCTGCGGCGGTGACCTGACCAGCGGCAAGCTGTTTCTCGTCGGCGATGCGAAGCAGTCGATCTACCGCTTCCGAAACGCCGACCCGCGCGTCTTCGCGTCGGTGCGGGACTCGCTCCCCGCGGCAGGAAGACTCCCCCTTAGCACGAATTTCCGCAGCCAGCCGGCCGTCCTCAATTTCGTCAACTCTCTTTTCGCGCGGACATTCGGCGCGTCGTACGAACCGCTCGTTCCCCACGCGGTTCAAACCACTCCCACCCCCGCCATCGAGTTCCTCTTCGCCTCGGCCGCCGGCGACGACGAGGAGGACGACTCGGCCGATTCGCGACGGCGGCACGAGGCCGACTGGATCGCGCGGCGCATTGCTCAGTTGCTCAATGGCGAAGAGCAACCGGTCCGTACCGGCAAGGAGGAGCGAGACGAGCTCGGTCCTCTTCGCAGCGCCCGGCCGGGAGATGTCGCCATTCTGTTCCGCACGCTCAGTCATGTTGCGTTTTATGAAGAGGCGCTGCGCGCGCAGGGAATTGATTACTACCTCGTCGGCGGGCGCGCGTTCTTCGCGCAGCAGGAAGTCTTCGATGTCGTGAATCTCTGCTCATCGCTCGATGATCCGGACGACGAAGTGAGTCTCGCCGGTGTCTTGCGTTCTCCCTTTTTCGCGCTTCGCGATGATTCCCTGCTTGCGATGGCGGAGACCGCCGGAACGCTCCGCGCTGCTCTCGACGGCAATGCGCCGCCGCAGCTTTCTGAACAGCAGCAGGAACAGTTTCGCTTTGCCGCACGCACGCTGGCGGAGCTGCGCGACAGGAAGGACCGCATCCCGCTAGCGGCGCTGCTCAAACTCGCGATAGACCGAACCGGATATGACGCGGCTCTTCTCAACGAATTCCTCGGTCGCCGAAAGATCGCGAACCTCCAGAAACTGCTCGATATGGCGCGGCAGTTCGACCGCGCCGGGTTCGCGACCATGGGGGAATTCGTGGAACGGCTGCGCGATTCCGTGCTCGAACAGGCCGACGAGGAACTGGCGGCGACGCACCCCGAAACCAGCAATGTCGTCCGCCTGATGACGGTCCACCAGTCGAAGGGACTCGAATTCCCGATCGTCTTCGTCGCCGACATGGACTCCGCCCGCAAGGATCACAATGATGGCCCGGTCCATCACGAAACACTCGGTCCTCTCATTCCGCTGCCGAAACGACGCGGCGAATCGCGAAGTAACGTCGGCCTCCGAATGAAGCGGCTGGATGACGGCCCGGAAGATGAACTGGAAAAACTGCGCCTGCTGTATGTCGCCACGACGCGCGCCGCCGACGTTCTCATTCTTTCGGCCGGACTCGATGCAAGCCGGAAGCTGCATTCTCCCTGGATGAAGCTCATTGCCGAGCGATTCGACATCGATACCGGCTTGCCGGCGGTCGATCCCTATTTCGGCGGGCTTTCCATCGGTGCCGTTCCCCCGGAGGAAATTCCGGAAATCCGCGTGCATCGCGCGCCTCCTTCGGTAGTCCGCAGCCGGACGTCGCAGCGCTTGTTGCGGCCGCTCAAAGAGTTCCGCGAAACGGTCGATGCGGCGGACCCGCTTGCGCTCCCGGCGATACTCCCGCCCATCGAACCCAAGCCGGGCCCGCAGACAATCGTGAGTGTCACGGCAATCGATCAGGCCGATTACCGACTGCGGCCGGCAACCGGCACGCGCGCAATCGAGGAACAGTTTCTCGACGATCTTGAGGAAGTCGATGAAGATCAAGTAGGCCGCAGTCTCGGCACGCTCGTTCACAAGATGCTCGAACGGATCGACCCGCAACGGCCAGTCCAACTGGAATCACTGGCGCGGCACGCGGCATACCAGACGTTCCGTCGGTCGGAGCCCGAACTTGAGCCGATGGCAATCGCGCGGGTTGAAGCATTCGTCGCGTCCGCTGCTTATCGCGAGATCTCCCGGGCGAAACGGTTGCTGCGCGAGATCGAGTTCCTGCTCCGCTGGCCCAGATCGACCGCCGCAAACCCTGCCGTTCTCGTTTCCGGAACGATCGACTGCATTGCTGAAATGCCCGACGGCCGCTGGTTGCTGCTCGACTACAAAACGGGGCGGATGCCCCTTTCCGAATCGGGACTGGTGCTCGATCGCTACGGTCTGCAACTCGGCATCTACGCGATGGCGGCGTCGGATTTGACGGGCCGCATTCCGGACGTGGTCGAGATCATTGCCGTGCACGAGAGCGTGAAAACGTTCCAACTGCAGGTCACTCCCTCCTTCGTTGCGTCGGTCACCAAGCGCATTGATGCGGCCGTCGGGCGATTGACCCATCCTGTCGCCGGCTCTCCCGGGTAAGAACCGATCATTCCCCGCGTCAACGGTGAGGGCATCCCATCCGAGCCTCCGGGAAAAGCTCGATCCTCAGTGCGAGAACTCATCTCAGCCGCATCGGAACTTCCAGGCCGTGCCGTTCCATGAGCTGCGGCCGCGACAGGATCTCGGCCGGCACTCCTTCCGCGCGAACGCGTCCTTCATCGAGAATGATGACCCGGTCGCAGAGTTCGACGACGGTATCGAGGTCGTGTGTCGTCAGAATCAGGCTTCCTTCAAATCGGCGCAGAATTGCGATCAGGCTCTTTCGAGCACGCGGGTCGAGATTGCTGAACGGTTCATCGAGCGCGAGGATCGACGGCCGGCAGGCGAGCACGCCCGCGAGACAGACCCGCTTCCGCTCTCCCACGCTCAACTGCAGCGTGCTCCGCTCCGCGAAACTGGAGAGCCCGACGGCCTCGAGACTTTCGACCACTCGTTGTTCAACTTCACCCGCGTTGAGGCCGAGATTCAGCGGTCCAAAGGCCACATCCTCGCGCACGGTGGGGCAGAAAAGCTGATCGTCCGGATCCTGGAACAGGAAACCGACGAGTCTGCGGATCTCCGTGAGATGAGCTTTCTGCATCGGAATCCGGCCGATCTGAATCGCGCCGGCCGATGGTTCCTCCAGCTGCTTCGGCAACAGGCCGTTCAGGTGAAGCAGCAATGTCGACTTCCCGGCACCGCTCGGGCCGACGACCGCCAGAATCTCCCGCTCACGGAGCTGGAAGCTGACGTTGTCGAGCGCCTGTCGACCGTTCGGGTAGCGAAAGCAGAGTTTCTCGACGGTGAGAGCCGGCACCTGCACCGGATGCGCGGCGTCGGCAGCCGTCGCGGTCGGACCGCTTGCCGGTGCATCGGCCGTCCGCTCAATGTTGCCCGTATCCGCCGGCATGGGTTCCACGTCTCTTCGCCTTGCAGTCGGTTCAGTCTTGGTTGAGCGTTCGGACCTGGCCGTCCCAGCCCCGGGCGCACATCGCGCCGTGCACGCGTTCGGCTCGTTCCATCGCGCGGATGAGGAGCATGCCGATCATCATTGTCGACGTTCGCCAGGAGAGAGAAATCCCTCCGCGGCCGAATGCCCGCGCCTGCCGCGCCGTTCTCATCTTGTCGAGCTCGTCCCAGAGAACGAACGTGTAACGGTACATGAAGGCGAGCATCGCGACGAATACGGCGGGAACGCGCAGCCGCCGCAGCGTCACCAGCAGCTGGTCGAACGGCATGACGTTAACCAGCCAGAGCAGCGCCAGAAACGCGAGCAGGCTCCTCAGGAGTATCGCGAACATGATCTCCCATCCCGCACGAAACCCCTGCGACATCGGCACCGACAGCGAAAAGAGGAGGACCATCGGCAGGAACAGCGCGACCCTGCGGCCCAGATACGCGAGCGGAATCCGGGCGAGGCTCTGCGCAATGAGGACCAGCGAAGCGAGCGCGCCGAATGCCGGCCAGCGGTAAGCCGGCAGGCTGAGGCCGACGGCAATCACCATGACAGTGAGGAAGAGCTTGAGCAGCGGAGGAAGCCGATGGCAGATCGACCGCGACCGACCGTAGCGATCGAGGTAGCTAGTCGGCATTGCGGCCCGCCGTCGCGACGCGGAGTTTCAGCGAACGGTCGAGCAGCCATGCAATGACAAGTACGGCGAGCGTCCCGGCAATTCCCGCGACCGATACCGACACTTTCTGCCACATCTCCGACTCTTCCCATCTCGGAATCGGCAACGGCACGTTGTAATCGTCGAGGACGATCACCGTCGGCTGCTGCTCCATCACGCTCGAGAAGGCCCGGCCTCCGACCGCTTCCAGTCCGTCGTCGTAGCTCGATGCGAACGGAGCGAGGAACGCCGCGATGGCGAGAGCCGCGACGATTCCCGCCGCGAGCGCTCCGCCGATGCGTGTCGCTGCTTCTGCGCCTCGGGCCTGGGGCGCCGGTTGATAGATGAGATCCGGCCGCTGCAGCAAAACAAGACTGACGACCCCGCCCGTGATGAGCGCTTCACCGATGCCGATTGCGGAATGAAACGTCACCATCAATGCGAAGATGTTTCGCAGATCGAACTCGGAAGAAAGATGCGAGAGCTGGAACTCGACGCAGAAGAGCGTTGCCGCCGCAACAACGCTCAGCCAGGCCGCAATAATCACTCCCAGCAATGTGCCGCGCAGTCCGCCGCCGGCCATTTTGCGAACGACCGACAGCACGGCGTAGCCACCCAGAGCACCGACGACACCCATGTTGAGAATGTTCGCACCAAGCGCACTGATTCCGCCGTCCGCAAAGAGAAGGCATTGCACGAACAGCACGAGCGTGATCGCAACGCAGCCGGCCCAGGGACCGAGAATCGCGGCTGCGAGCACACCCCCCATCAGATGCCCCGAGACGGCGGGAATGCCGACGAGCCCGATCGGGAAGTTGACCATCTGGCCGGCGAAAATCAGAGCCGACATCATTCCGGTCAGAGGAATCGCCCGATCGGTCAGTGAATCGCTGAGCCGCTTCAGGCTGTAGCCGACGACGCCCAGCGAAATCGCTCCCGCGCCGGCACAGACTTCCGGGCTCAGAACTCCGTCGGGAATGTGCATTCGAAACCTCGTCAGATGCTCTCGGACAGCCAAAATCGCGGCGATTTCTACTCTAGTCGCGGCTCGAATCGAATGCAAACCGCGTCGCCGCCTTGCAATCGACTTCGCCCCCGACGTAACTTCGCAGTCTCTTCAGTTGCACGCGGGGCACTGGCGATCCGACGTGAGAATTGTCGGGAGGGCGGCTCCTCGGTGGGACGCCCGGAGGCTTTGCGAACGGCGTGACCGAGCGCGCAAGAACCACCCCCATGTCAGGGCCTGCCACCCACCTGCGTACGACAAATGGTTATGGACAAGCGGCCGGCAAGAGCCAGCCCGACGATCCTCCCGGAATCCGCAATGAACGAGATCGATGAACTCCGGGTGCTTCATGAATTGCGGATCTCGCCGCAGATCTTTGAGCGGATCGCCGCCGGATCCGGATCTGAATTCCGGTTGCAGCAAGAGTTGCGTGCGGAGTTTCCCGAGCCGCTGGTCCGCGCGGCGATGCAGCTTGCCGAGCTCCGCCGGAAAGGAGCCGTGAAGTTCAGTCGCGCTTCGGAGATGTGGTTCGATCGCCAGGGGCTCGAACAATCGACGCCGGAAGGTGTCGCACGGCACAAAGCGAAGCGCTTTCAAGGTGACGTGTGGGATTACTGTTCCGGCATCGGCGGAGATCTGATCGCGGTGGCGGAGCAGGGGGATCGTGTCGTCGGAGTCGATCAATCGGCCGCCGCCTGCCTGCGCGCCCAGTGGAACGCGGAAGTGTACGGCGTCGGTGAACGAGTGAAGCTCGTTTGCGCGGACGTGACGACGCTCGTCGACCGGACGGGACTGGTGCATATTGATCCGGACCGCCGCCCTGCCGGCAGCAGGAGTGACCGCCCGACACGTCGTGTGGAAGATGCCGCTCCCGGCTTGCCGTTTCTGCATCAGCTCATGACCGAATTCCGGGGAGGAGCGATCAAGCTCAGCCCCGCCGCGAATTTTGTCGGAAAGTTTCCGGGCGCGGAGATCGAGCTCGTGAGCCTCAACGGAGAATGCAAGGAAGCGACCGTCTGGTTCGGCGAACTCGGCACTCCCGATCTGTGGCGCGCGACGGTTCTTCCCGAAGGCGAGACGCTGGCGGGAAGCCCGCTCGACGCCTTCGCGGAAGTCGGCCCACTGGGTCGGTATCTTTACGATCCCGATCCCGCGGTCGTGCGCTCGGGGCTCGTCAGTCTGCTGGCGGAGCAGCGGGGCTTCACCCGGCTCGACGATGCGGAAGAGTATCTCACGTCGAGCGCGCTGATCGACACGCCGTTCGCTCACCCCTTCGAGGTGCTGGCGGAACTCCCGAATAACGATCGAGAGATCCGTCGCTATTTTCGCGAGACGGCATTCGGTCAGCTCGAAATCAAGTGCCGCCACATTCCGATTCAGGCGGAAGCAGTGCGTCGCAAACTCGACCTTTCGGGGAAAGTGGCCGGCGTGCTGGTCTTCGCGCGCGTCGAAGGGAAGGCGCGAGCGGTCGTCTGCCGCCGCATCGAGCGATGATGGCGGGAATTGAGGCCCACCCCCGGCAACGAGCGAGGCTCTTCTTCCTGATTCCAACATTCCGTAGACGCTCCTGCTATTTCCGACCGGACCTGAAGCCGGTAGAATCGAAATGAACGTTCCAAACTCAGGCGGTGCATGATTTTCGGTTCCGGCGCGCGGCATGATTCCGCGGCCGAGCCGGATCGGCCGCTGGAACTCGCGATAATCGGAATGACTCGATCGGGATCGGCCAATCTTCTCGAAGAGACGCTTCAGCCGCTGCGTGCGCAGGTGAGTCGGCGTCTCGAAAAATATCTGAAGCTGGGCCCTCAATCGCCCGATCGTCTGCAGGAAGCGATGGCGTACAGCCTGCTTGCCGGAGGGAAGCGGCTCCGGCCGATGCTCGTGCTCCTGGCCTGCGAAGCATGCGGCGGAACGGTCGAAGCGGCGATGCCCGCCGCCTGCGCGATCGAGATGATTCACACGTATTCCCTGATTCACGACGACCTCCCGGCGATGGATGACGACGACATGCGCCGCGGCCGGCCGACGAACCACGTCCAGTTCGGCGAGGGAATGGCGATTCTCGCCGGTGACGGCCTGCTGACGCTCGCGTTCGAGATCATCGCCCGCGACGTCCGCCCCCCCGAAGTGGCCGCGGCCTGCTGTGTCGATCTGGCCAATGCGGCGGGGGCTGTCGGCATGGTGGCCGGTCAGGTGGCGGACCTCGAGGCGGAGCAGTGCGGCGTGCCGACGCTGGAACTGCTCGAATCGATCCACCGACGGAAGACGGGGCGATTGCTCAATTCCGCCCTCACGCTCGGCGGCCGCATTGCCGGCGCCGACGACACAATGCTCAATTCCCTTACCGTTTACGGCGAAAACCTCGGACTGGCGTTTCAAATCACGGACGATCTCTTGGACATTACCGGGGTAGCCGCCAAAATGGGGAAGGGTGTCGGGAAAGACGCCCAGCGCGGGAAGCTGACCTATCCGGCGCTGCTTGGCGAAGAGGCGAGCCGCGAGAAAGCCCGGTCGCTCATTACGGCGGCCGTGAGGGCCATTGCGGATCTGGGGGAGCGAGGAGGGCGCTTGGAAGCGCTCGCGCATTTCGTCTTGGAGAGAGACCACTGATGCAATTTGAAATTCTTCCGCGGCTCGAGTCCCCCAAAGATTTGAAGGGACTGACGCATGAGCAGTTGGTGCAACTGACTGCCGAGATCCGCGAGGCACTCTGCAACGTCGTCTCGAACCGGACCGCGCACTTCGCGAGCAATCTCGGCGTCGTCGAGCTGGCCGTTGCGCTGCACCTGGTCTTCGATTTCTCGAAGGACCGGCTGATCTGGGACACCGGCCACCAGATTTACCCGCACAAGCTTCTGACCGGCCGCTTCAAAGAGTTCACGACCATCCGCGAGAAGGGGGGCCTCATGGGCTACCCCAATCCGGAAGAGAGTGAATACGACCTCTTCATGACGGGGCATGCCGGTTCGAGCGTCTCGACGGTGCTCGGCCTCAAGACGGCCGACGACCTTCTCGGCGGAGTCGAGCGGAAATCGGTCGCGGTCATCGGCGACGGCGCCCTGCCGTCGGGAATCGTCTTCGAGGCGATGAACAACGCCGCCGGTCTCAACAAAGATCTCCTCGTCATTCTCAACGACAACAAGATGGGAATCTGCCCGCGCGTCGGCGGGCTGGCGAGCTACCTCGACAAGGCGCGCGTCGCTCCGTTCTACAACGGGCTCAAGCGCGACATCTCCTGGCTGCTCAACATGGTGCCTGTCGTCGGCGAATCGGCCGAGCATCTCCTCGGTCAGTTCAAGGACGCGGTGAAGACCTTCTTCCACGGCGGCATGCTGTTCGAGGAAATGGGCTTCCGCTACATCGGTCCTGTCGATGGTCATGACCTCGCCTCGCTCAAGAGCTATCTCGAACTGGTGAAAGACGTGAAGGGGCCGGTGCTCCTGCATGTCTTTACCGAAAAGGGGCATGGCTTCGAGCCGGCGTGCGAGGATCCGGTCCGGTTCCATACTCCGCCCGCGTTCGAGCGGGACGAATTCAACCAGATCGTCTCGGTGAAGAAGAGCTCGTCGAAGGCGTATACGGACGTCGTCAGCGAGTCGATCCTGACAGCCATGCGCCGCGATCCCAAAGTCGTCGTCATCACCGCCGCCATGTGCGAAGGAAACAAGCTGCAGGATGTCCGCGCCGAGTTCCCCGATCGATTCTTCGACACCGGAATCTGCGAAGGGCACGCGGTCGCGTTCGCGGCCGGGCTGGCGAAGTCGGGGCTGAGGCCGATCGTCGACATCTACAGCACCTTCCTGCAGCGGAGCTTCGACCAGATCTTCCAGGAAGTGGCTTTGCAGAATCTTCCGGTCACGTTCTGCCTCGATCGGGCCGGACTCTGCGGACCCGACGGGCCGACGCATCACGGCGTCTTCGACAACACCTACATGCGGGTCTTTCCGAACATTGTCCACATCGCGCCGGGGGACGGCAGCGACGTGCAGCCGATGATCGATTTCGCCCTCACACACGACGGGCCGGTCTCGATTCGCTACCCGAAGGCGAACGTGCAGAACGTGGAGCGTCCCATCGTGCCGGTGGAACTCGGACGAGCGGAAGTCTTCGACTGGGGGGTTGACGGCACCTTCATCGCGTTCGGCGCCCAGTTCGGGGCGTGCGTCGAAGCCTCCAGGCGGCTACGTCAGGAAGGGCTCGACGTCGGCGTCATCAACGCCCGCTTCGCGAAACCTCTCGATACCGAAACGATCCTGCGTGCTGTCGAACAGTCCGGCTTCGTGATCACGGTGGAAGAGAGTGCGCTCATGGGGGGCTTCGGGTCTGCGGTCCTGGAAGCAGCGAACGCCGCGGGGCTGCGGGTTGATCACATCCGCCGGCTCGGCATCCCCGATCGATTCATCGAACATGGCGACCGCGACGAGCTGCTCGCCGAAATCCGCCTCGACGTGAACGGACTCATTGCGACGGCGCACTCGTTCGCCGATCGTGCACCAGCGGTACAGGAATAGCCGCTCGCGGCTTCGCGGCCGGCATCCTCCCGGCCGTTGCACTTGTGAAAGGGCAGTCCATGAAGAGACTGTTTTTCGCGGTTGGGGCGTTCATCGGCTTCGTCCTGTGTTCGGCTGTCGTCTCCGCCGCCGAGAAGTACACACTGGCGGAACCGGCCGATGACGCGCGCGTCTTCCGCGTCGAGCTGCGTCCGGAAGTGAA
>JBFWWA010000008.1:0-22363 GCA_050246455.1 Planctomycetaceae bacterium | reverse complement strand
CCGGAACGCACAGCGTTACAAGCATCTTGAGGTGCACGAAGCCAACCGCGTCTATCGCTCCGCCTGGCTTGAAGCCGACGCGATGGCGGAAGTCGTCCAGACGCACGGCCTGCGCACCGTCGTCAACCTCTGCAACCCGGGCGAAATGGGTGATGAGCGCTGGGAAGCCGAACGGAAAGCCGTGACCGGCGCCGGTGCCAAGCTCGTCGAACTTCCGATGCCGCTCGAAATTCAGCCAAACGACCCGCGCGTCACTCCGCTCGTGCAGGTGCTGCAGGATCCCGAAAGTTACCCGCTGCTCGTGCACTGCCAGCATGGCGTGACGCGCACCGCGAAGTTTCTCCTGCTGTACGACGTCCTCGTGAAGAATCAGGACGCCGATGCCAGCCTGAGTGCGATGCCGCTGTTCGGCCGCAATCGCCAGAACGTGCACGTCCGCGCGTTCTCACGAAACCTGCAGGCGGATCGCGAAAAGGTCCTGAAGACCGCCGCCGAACCGGCCGAGTCGAAACTCCACTGACCGACGCAGATCGATTCGTGCATTGCACGGGCGGCACACCCTGAGTCTTCGAAGGGCGTGGTTGAATCTGCGAAGACCACCCCCTGGGCAGGTCGTGGCAGCCACGGCGGGCCCCCTCATTTGCAGAGTGGGAAGCGCTCGAGACCGCGTCTATACTGCTCACTCCGAGCGGCAGGTATTCGCGGACTTTTCAACAGCGGTGCGCCTCCATGGATCTCGATGTTCAACGGCTAGTGGAATTCGATTTTCTCCGCGCGACGGAAATCGCCGCCCTCAACTGCATGCAGTGGATGGGTAAGGGAAACAAGGAAGAAGCCGACGCGGCCGCCTGCGATGCAATCCGCGGCATGTTCGATATCACCGACATCTGCGGCGAAGTGGTCATCGGCGAAGGAATCAAGGACGAGGCCCCCGGCATTTTCAAAGGGGAAAAACTCGGCCGCTGGCGGAACGGCGCACCGCGGTTCGACATCGCCCTCGATCCCATCGACGGCACGACGAACTTCAGCAAGGGAATGCCCAACTCCATCAGCTGCATCGCTGCGGCAACTCCCGACGACAACGGCCAATCGGGGCTCCAGGAAATTCCCGCGTTCTACATGAAGAAGCTCGCTTACCCGCTCGAAGTCCGGAAGGCGTGGATGGCGGATCCGACTCTTCCCATCAGCGTGGCGACGCCGCTCGGTGAAGTGATCCGCATCACGGCCGACATTCTCAACAAGAAAGTGCGCGACGTCGTCGTGATGATTCTCGACCGGCCGCGCAACGAACCGTACATCGAGCAGGTCCGGCTCGCCGGGGCCTCGCTCCGCATGATTGCCGACGGCGACATTTCCGCCGCGCTCGCACCGGCGCTGCGTCATTCGAATATCGATCTGTATGCCGGCATCGGCGGTGCGCCGGAAGCGGTCCTTGCGGCCGCCGCGCTCCGCTGTCTTGGTGGAGGGATGCAGGCGCAGATCTGGCCGCGCGACGACGCGGAGCGCCGCTCGCTCATCGAGATCGGATGGGAAGACCGGCTCGATACAATTTACCGCTCGCGCGATCTGGCGCGCGGCAACGACATTCTCTTCACCGCCACCGGAATCAGCGACAGCCCGCTGCTCAAGGGTGTCGAAGTGCATGGCGCAACGGCCGTCACCCATTCCGTGCTGATGCGCTCACGCAGCGGAACCGTCCGGTATCTGAACAGCGAGCATAATCTGCTCAAAAAGACGATCCACCTCCATTCGTCCGCGAATGAAGTGCGGATCTAACAGTCAGAATCCTCCCCGTACCCTGTCGCGATGAATCGGGTTCACGCGCACTTCTTTTCGGGAGCGGCGGACTGGGGCGCAATTGTGCGCGACTGATGATAGTCGAACGCGTTGTCCCACTTCTGATCGAGCGCTTCGAGCGCCGCACGCAGCGAAACGACGCGAAGCTTGGGCGCCGCGCTCTCTTCCAGCAGGCCGAATCGGCAGAGCTTGTCGACCGCGTCGCCAATCTCGAAATCAATTTCCAGTCCGGCCGCGTCCTTGAGGAACTGTTCAATCTGCCGGTCGAGCTGACTCGGCAGCCAGCCGGTCGGGCCCCCTTTCACCAGCAGCAGGTAATACGCGAGCACCACTTCGCGGAACTCCTGCTCCTCCGCTTCGTTCAGCAGCATGCAGATGGCGCCGCCGTTGTTGTCGAGATTCTGATAGTACAGGCTCTGCGTCAGATTGAGCTGATACTTCTGCTTCGTCTGCAGATATCCGTAAAACGATTTGAGTCCGTAGCCGAGCGTCCCCCCCACCAGCCCGAGAAACGCCATGCTGTTGTAGAAACCGCTGACGGCGATCGTGACCGCTCCTTGAACGATCTTCCAGAGCGTCATCGCCACGCCGCTCAATGTCGGCAGGAGAATCCTTCCCCGGTCGAAGAGACTCATCCGCACGTGCGTCCCCGGCAGCAGCATTTCGAGGTCGAGCTTCGGAATCTCCTTGAAGACCTTGATGTAGACCGATTCGGTGTCGACGACCTGCCCCAGATTCTTGACGTCGCGCATCCGCAGAATCAGCACGAGACGCTGGTAGACCGGCACCGGCACTTCTTCCGCCTTGAAGAACGTCCGCCAGCCCCGCCGGGTGCGCCGCCCCATGGTGTCGCCGCGCGCGAAGATCTCCAGTCGGTCGAACACGTTGAAATCGACCGCCAGATTCAGGCCCCAGTCGCTCGCCGCCTCGAGCGCTTCGGAGATGTGCTCGCGAGAAAGGCGGATGAAGTTCCCCCGTTCCATCAACTCGATAAAACGGTCGAACAGCGTCGCCAGCTTCCCTTCCCGCTCTGCCGGCGAGCGTGGAACAAGAGGCTTGTTCTCGGCGTCCGGATCAAATCCGGAATACGCCTCCTTCAACTCTTCCAGCTGCGCGTGGTAGCCGAAGTGCAAAGTGGCATCGAGCAGCCGGCAGAATTGACGAAACAGGGCACGATCGCTTTCGCCGAACTCCGGCTGCCGGCACAACAGCTCGACCAGTTCGCTCTTGCGAACGGGAATATAGTGCTCACGTTTCGCCATTGCAGCCATCCTTGGCGCTCGCGATCCTGCCGGAACTCGTCCGCAAAACCAGTGCGAAGTCGCGAGTTTCCGGTCGCTGGCTTTAGATCGGCCTCAAGATCGCAATTCCATCAGCCGCATTGCGGAATTCGCATGACCTGCATCGGCAGAAACTGCCGGTCAGTCGTCGACGGAATGCTCAGACGCGGATCGCGCCGGCTTCGCGCACGGCGGCGATCGTCGGGTAGCCGTTGACCGCCATCAGCAGATCGGCCTCAGCCAGAATGCAGCGCAGCACATGCGCCGCACCTTCCGCTCCATCGAGTGCAAGGCCGTAAACATACGGGCGACCAATCCCGACCATCCGCGCACCGAGCGCGAGTGCTTTCACGACGTCGCTCCCGGACCGGACGCCGGAGTCAAACAGCACCGGAGTCCTTCCCGCCGCTTCGACAACTCCCGGCAGCATGTCGATGGCCGCGGCCCCGCCGTTCGCCTGTCGCCCTCCGTGATTCGAGCAGTAGATTGCGTCCGCTCCGCCGTCGATCGCGCGACGCGCATCGTCGGGATGACAGATTCCCTTGAGCACGATCGGCAGCTTCGTCATCCCCTTGAGCCAGGGAAGATCGTCCCACGTCATCACTTTGCCGAAGACGGCTGCAAAGGTGTTGATCGCCGCCGGCAGGTCTTCCTCCGGCGGCTTTGCGAGCATTGATCGGAAAACCGGATCCGAAAAATAATTCTGCAGCACCGCACCGCGAAGCTGCGGGAAGTTGCCTGCGTTCAAGTCGCGCGGCCGCCAGCCTGGCACCCACGTATCAAGCGTGACGACAATCGCCTTGTAGCCCGCTTTCTCGGCGCGCTGCACCAGGCTTTCCGCCAGCTGCAGATTCTTCGGCGTGTAAAGCTGAAAGAAGCCGGGCGTGTTCCCCGCCGATTCCGCCACGCGCTCCAGCGGATCATTCGACAACGTCGACGCGCAGAACGGGACGCCGGTCAGCGCGCTCGCGCGGGCGGCGTGCAGATCGCCATGGTTGTCTGGCGTGCAGATCCCGTTCACGCCGATCGGCGACATGAAGATCGGGCTCGGAAACTGGAGACCAAATAATTTGACCGACAGATCGCGCGTCGAGCCATCGACCATCATCCGCGGGATCATTCCCCAATGATGGAACGCCTGGACGTTATAGTCTTGCGTCCATTCATCCCCGCAGCCCCCTTGAACGTAACCCAGCACCTGCGGCGGCATCGCGGCTTCGGCGCGCTTCACCAGTGTCGCGAAATCGACCGGGACCTTGGGAGTGACGCCGCGCAGCCCGGCGCCGTAAATCTGAAGCTGATAGTCGCCGAAGTTTGCCATGCTCCCGTTATACCGATCGCAACGTGGCCGCTGAAGTCGTCAGCTCCTTTTCCGCGCCACAACCTGCACCACCGACGCCTCGCCCGTGTGGAACTGTCCTTCCGAAACATTCCGCACGAGTGACGCCTGATGTTCGATTTTGAGCCCGCGTAGTTCTTCAACAATCGTCGGCAGAGATGCCAACAGTGCGAGGCTCTTCGGCCCACCGGTGTCGCGCTCGAGTTGTTCGGGTGAATAAGCTTCGAGCAAATAGATTCCCCCCGGCTTCAACCACTTGACGACCCGCTGGTGCACTTTCGCGCGCAGCTCCCGCGGCAGATGGACGAATATGGAACTGACCACATCAAACGAATTCGGCCCGGCGTCGAAATCGTTGAGATCGGCCGCCTCCGTCCGAAGTTTCAATCCCCGTTCCAGCGCGAGCCGCTGCGCTTTCTGCATCCCGACAGCACTCTGGTCGACAGCCAGCACGTTCAACCCGCGAGACGCCAGGAACAATGCGTTCCGACCTTCCCCCGCGCCGATGTCGAGCGCGTCTCCGGATTCCGGAAACAGGCCGGCCATGCTCGCCAGAAATTCGTTCGGCGCCGCGCCGTAAACGAGATCATCCCCCGCGTACCGTTCGTCCCAGTTGATGGTTGTCATGATCGCAGCCTAGGCCGGGGGAATTTTCGGGTCAAGCGCTCGCATCAGAACATCCCGTGGCGTATTTCCTGCGGAATGCCGGGCGATTGCTATAATCAGGTGCCGTCGTTTTTCCAATCCCCCTCGTTGCAGGTTTCCGGACATGCGCGGTCTGAAGTCGATTCTGGCGGTCCTTCTCGTTGTCATCGGCTCGAGCAGTGCAATTGCATCGGAATCGGATGCCGAGAACCAGTACTGGCTGTTGCTCCACGAACCGGCGGCCATTGCCGAACTGAAGTTGAGCCCGTCGCAGCAGGCGTCCTTTCAATCTTTCCTGGACGAGCTGGACCTCCGGTATTTTCCGCTTCGCAACAAGCCGACCGAGGTGGCGATCGCAGGGATCTCGAAACTCGCTGCCGAAGCGCGCGCTCAATTGAAAACACTCCTGGAGCCGCCGCAACAGAAACGGCTGAACGAACTCCGTCTGCAGCAACTCGGCAACCGCGCGCTCCTGCAGGAGGAGGTCATCCAGAAACTCGGTTACACGGAATCGCAGAAGCAGAAGATCCGGGAGATCAACGAGGCAACTCAAGCCGGAGTCGCCGCGCTCCAGAAAGAGGCGACCGACGGCAAGCCGCGCAAGCTGCTGGAACAGAAGCACGCGAAACTGCAGACGGATCAGCAGAAGAAGATCGTGGCGATTCTGAAACCCGAACAGATCGCGAATCTCAAATCGCTTTACGGAGCCCCTTTCGAGCTTTCCCGGCTCGGCCGGCTGAAATTCAAGCCGCCCGAATTTGTCGACACGGGCGAATGGGTCAACTCCGAGCCGCGGAAGCTCGCGGAGCTCCAGGGAAAGGTCGTCGTCGTCCACTTCTATGCCTTCGGATGCATCAACTGCATCCACAACTATCCGTGGTATCGGAAATGGAGTGACGACTTCGAAGGGAAAGACGTCGTGATTGTCGGCATTCACACTCCCGAGACCGAGAAGGAGCGCAGCAGCGAGTCGGTCCGGCAGAAAGCGGACGAGGAAAAGCTCAAGTTCCCGATTCTGATCGACGGCAAGAACGAGAACTGGAACGCCTGGGGGAATTCGATGTGGCCGACCGTCTACGTCATCGACCGGCAAGGGTACCTCCGCGCCTACTGGCAGGGAGAACTCAAGTGGCAGGGGAGCGACGGAGAAAAGTACCTGCGCGAACGAATCGAAACGTACCTCGCCGACCGCAAGCCCTGAGCCGTGACTGCTACGGGCCGTGGTTGCGTCCGTTCGATCCGCGGCTCTTGAGCCTGGCGAGTTCCAGCTCGAGCTCGCGCTGTTTCTGCTTCACCTGCGCCATTGAAATGCGAGAATGGACGCGCGTCGAAAGAATGTCCCCCAGCGCCAGCAGGATGACCCAGAACGTCAGCAGCAGCACGCCGATCCAGTAGGCCAGTTGAGCGGCCGCGGGGTAGTTCTGCCACGGAATGACGGTCCCTCCCACCGCCAGAAGCAGCCCGAGCACCACCAGCATGGCGGACGTCTGCATGCGACGCCGGAAGCGGCGATAGAAATGAACGCGATCAAACTCCGCGAGCTCCGGATCGTTCTTCTGCCCGTCCCAGGCGCGGCGATGCCCGACGATCATCGAGATTCCAAGCACCACCAATAACCCGCCCGCCAACACCGCAACAAGAGTTTCGTTCACTTCGGCACCCCGGTACGTGGGAACGTTTCCAGCCAGCGGATGATGACGCGGCCGACTTTCGCGAGGCTCTCTCCCGAACATTGCGCCGGAACGTCGCGCGTGGTGTGCCAGTGCGGATAATCGAAATCGATGATGTCACAGGTCGGGATGCGGGCGATGTTATTGAGCGGAAGATGATCGTCGTTGACCTGGTGCTTCTCGGCGTCAATGAATTCCTTCACACCCACTTCCGCAGCAGCCTTCCAGATTGCGTTCGTCACTTCCGGCGCGAGCTTCATGCTCGACTTCTCCCGATAGATGCCGAGCTTCCGGTCGGCGATCATGTCGACCACCACACCGGCTGTGTAGCGATGCCTGGGGGGCTGATCGCGGTACTCCGTTGCGAAGTGTTCCGAGCCGAGAAAGTATTTTCCGTTGTCGCCGAAAATGAACTCTTCCCCGTCGACGAACAGAAAATCGACGCCGACGGCCGGTTCGATGTGCTTCATCTGGTTGCCGAGTTCCATCAGGAACGCGACGCCGCTCGCGCCGTCGTTGGCGCCGATGAACGGGCCTCTCGGATTCACGCGGTCGGCATCCGGAAACGGACGCGTATCGTAATGGCAGACGATGAGGACCCGCTCGCGCGAGTCCGGATGCCACGTCACCAGAATGTTGTTCATCCGGACCGGCGTTCCCGCCAGCGGATGCCGCACGTCGAACGACTGAAACGAAACCGCCGCGCCCAGACGGTTGAAGTGCTCGACAATCAGCCCCTGCTGCTTCGTCATTCCCGGCGACCCGCTCGCCCGCGACCCGAATCGGCAGATCGCCTTGAGATACCCGTACGCGCGGTCGGCGTCAAAGCGCGATTCCGAAGCGGACGGTTTTGAAGCCGGTGCGGCACGAGCCGTACCGGAAACAAGGCCCCCGCCAACGACCCACAACAGCAGCACTGCCGCACTGAGCCGCACCCCGCGCAATAAAACGTCCGGCTCTGGAATACGGATTGATCGCAAAGCGTCCTCAGTTCTGCGAAGTCGAGTTCTCTTCGGCAATGCTCGCCGCGTGAATCAGCACGGAGTCGAGTTGATCTGTCACCTGCAGCTCAGCCGCCCAATGATATAAGTAATCGCGATCGAGTTTCCTCCACTGAACGACAGCAACGGATTCCGCATCACGCAACTGCCGATCCGAGCCCCCTTTCGTCGACCATTCCAGTTTGCTCAAGATCGAATCTTCGGGAGTTACGACGAAAACCGTGCGACCTGCGATTTGTACCGGTCGACGCCTCTCGAATTCTTCGATGCTGAATGGTCTCAACTTCCGGATGATCAAGTCGACCTTCCACCCAGTTGTTGTATCGATGATGTTGAAGAGCGAACGTTCTTTCAGAGCGTTTCGCGCCGCTTCCCGGTTCACATACTGATTCGGTCCGGCGGCACCGACGAAAATATCCAGCTGTTCGGCCGTCGGTGCAATGACGACATCAATGTCATGCGTCGTTCGCGGTTGCCCGTGGACAAGGACGGCGAACGATCCTGACACCATGTAGGGAATGCCCGCATCGGTCAATGAACCGATGGTTTCCAGCAGCAGGTTGATGCATTCATCAGGGTTTGACATCGCACCCGGGAAAGCATGTCTTGAACCACTCCTCACCAAGCAGCAGGCGGACGGCGGCCCGCTGCACCTGATCCTGATCGTACTCAGGGTGGCGGTGGCGCACCCCGGCCCGAACCAGTTCTCGGGCGTCGTCATTCATCCGACAGCCGCGCTCCAGGCGTTCCGACGGCGTCATTCGACTGAGGGCCGCAAACTGGATCCGAGCCGCTTCGAGCGTCGTGTCGTGCGGCAGGCAGAATGGACCCAATTCGCAGCTCGTTGTTTTTGTCATGACTGGCAAATAGGGAAACGGTGGATCGGAACAGCTCGGGTGGCACGCCCCGACAAGGGCAATGTCTTCTCGCAATCACACCAGAGCCGGCTCTGGAATACGGATTGATCGCAAAGCGTCCTCAGTTCTGCAACGGGTTCGTTTCCAAGATTGTAGCGCGCTGCGCCGCTAATGCGAAGCCCCGGGCCGGCTGTCGGTGCCGTTGCGCGTTGCAAGCTGCCGCAACGTCTCATCGTCGACGAAGACACCCTTCGGCAGCTTCTTGATCGATTCGAGCACCGAACTTACGCGCGCGTCGTCCGCAACAATGCCGATCTCCTGCAGACGATGCGCGACAGCACGCCGTCCGCTGTGCCGGCCGAGGATCAACCGAATCCCCTGCGCGCCGACTCGCTCAGGACGATACGGCAGATAAGTATCCGGATCTTTCAGCAGTCCATCCTGATGAATTCCCGCCTCGGTCGCGAAGATATTCCCCCCGGCAATCGGCTTGTTCGGGGGGAGTGGAATTCCGGTCAGTTCCGATACGAGCTGGCAGAGGGGGGCGAGCTTGCTGATGTCGATCTTCATCCGTCGCTGGAACTGATCGCCATGCAGCGCCAGCGCGACTGCAACTTCTTCCAGCGCGGCGTTGCCGGCCCGCTCGCCGATCCCGTTGACGGTGCACTGCACCACGTTCGCCCCTTCATCGATGCAGGCGAGCGTGTTCGCGACCGCCAGGCCGAGGTCGTTATGGAAATGAACCGCAAGCAGCGCCCGGTCGATGTTCGGAACCTTGTCCTGAATTTCGCGAATGAACTTCCTCGCCTTTTCCGGAGTGAGAATGCCGACCGTGTCGGGAAAGCCGACCGTCGTCGCACCGGCGGCAATCGCCTCGCGATAGGCTTCGCAGAGAAAATCGATTTCCGTGCGGCTCGCGTCTTCCGGACTGAACGCGACGATCTGAAACTTGCTCGACGCGTAAGCGATGCTCTCGCCGATCAGCTTCAGCACTTCCGACTTGCTTTTGCCGAGCTTCTGCTCGCGATGGAGCGGACTCGTTCCGCAGAAGAGGCTCACCCCCCGCTTGTGGGTCGGTCGTCCGTCAAGCGCGCGTGCGGCGGCGTCGACGTCGGAGTTGAGCGTCCGACAGAGCGCCGTCAGCACCGGCTTCTGGATCAGCGGGACCATGCGTCGAATCGCTGCAAAATCGGCTTCGCTCGACGCGGGAAACCCTGCATCGAGCGAATGGACCCCCGTCGCTTCCAGAGCGAGCGCAATCCGAACCTTGTCTTCCGGCTCGAGCGTCGCGCCCGGCATCTGTTCGCCGTCGCGGAGCGTCGTATCGCTGAACAATACGGCGCGGCTGCGCCGATGATGCTGAATCACCGCCTGCTTCACGGCCAGCTTCGCGGACCGGCGGAAGCGATCAAGAAACGAAGGTCGCGGCATGAATCGCTGCGTTACTTTTTCTTCTTGAGCAGGTCGGGAAGGCCCGCCTTGAGGTCGTCCACGCTCGCAATCGGGCTGACGACCGTCCCGTCGCCGTCGACCAGAAACATGACGGGAGGAACGATGATTCCCATCGCCACAGCGGGACCACTCTCGAGCCCCCCTGGCTCGTAGATTTGAGGCCAGGTCATTTTGTGCTCCTTCATGTAAGGGAGCACGTTCTCGGGCGTCGCATCGAGATTCACGCCGACAATCTCGAATCCCCGGTCATGATATTGTTCGTAGAGCGCGCGAAGGACCGGAAGATCCTGCGTGCAGGGAACGCACCAGGTCGACCAGTAGACGACGAGCACCGCCTTGCCGCGGTAATCTTTCAGATCGATCGTCCCGCCGGAAATCCCCGGGCCGGAAAGCTCCGGCTTTTTCCCCTTGAGATCCAGCCGCTTGAGCGCCCCCTGCCCCCGCTGGGCCGACCGGCTGTCGCCGTGAGTTTTGACGAGCTTCTGATACCACTCGCGCGCGTCGGTCGGCTTGCCGTTGAACTCGTGCGCAATGGCCAGCTGCAATAGCGCCTCGGCGGCGTCCTCCCCGTTCGGGTATTTCTCCGCGAACTGTTCGAGCTGCTTCCGCCACCACAGCTGCACTTCCTGCTGCTTTTCGCCGGTCGCCCCCTGCGATTCGACGAAATACTCGGCCGTCATGCGGCGATACGCAATGTACGACAACACTTCGTCTTTGGCCGAATCCTTGACGGCGTCCGCCTCCAGGGATTTGAGCAGCTTGAGTCCGTCCGCGTATCCGCCGAACTGCACGGCGGCGGCCATGCTGTCGGCGAACTGGCGCGTCCAGACCGCTTTTTCTTCTTCCGTCTTCGCGGCGTCGATCAGTTTCGTGAGAATGCCGGCCCGTTTCTCGTTGTAGTCCGCGAGCGCCGACGCCCCCTTGGAAATATCGGGGGCGTTCTTGTCGACGTTCTGCAGCTCTTCGAGCAGTTTCTGGATTTCCGGTGAGACGCCCGGCGTGTCGGCCGTCGCCGCCACCTGCTCCGAACCGAGCGCCGGCTGCAGCAGAATTCCGCCGATTGCAATCTGCGCCGAATTCCCCTCGATCGAAACCGGAATCTGCGTCAGCTTCCAGACGTCGCCGACGCGGACCATCTCCCCCAGCTGCAACAGCCCCGGCTTCCCGTCCGATTCGACGATCGCCATTCCGTTCTCGTAGACGATGATGTCGTTATCGGATTTCCCTTCGTCCGCCGGGATGAGGCAGGGAGTCGAATTGTCGAATCGCATCCAGACGGTCTTCGGCCCGATCGATTTCGACTTCGAAAGCATGTCCCGCATCTTCTTGCCGGGATCTTCGACCGATTCCAGGAGCTTCTCCGAATAGCTCGACTGGATGCCGAGAGTTTTGATGTCGTCCTTGCTGATAAGAATTGCCGAGAGCGCTTTCTCGTCGCCGGAGACGACGGCGCGGACCGCCTCGCGGCTTGCTTCTTCTGCGGAAAGAACCTTCCAGGAATCGATCCGGCCGTCTTCGTTCGTGTCGAGCCCCCAGCGCGAGCCGCCGGTATTCAACCAGCGCGACTGATCGACCTTGCGATTGTTGTTGCCGTCGAGATCGCGGTAGACCTCGACTCCATGTTTGAAGTAGCGCCACTGATCAACATAGTCGTTGCCGTCCGCGTCCAGGAAGCGGCGGAGTATCTGCCCCTCCGGGCCGATCACCACCCAGCCCGACGACTTGCCGGAACGTTCGACCTTGATTTTGCATTTGTCGAAGTCCTCCCCCTTCGGCGTCTCGATGTCGACATCTTTCTGCACCGGCTTGAAGGAGAGTGCGAACTTCACCGACGGTGGTTCCGCCGCGGGGATCGATTCGGCCATCGCGATCATTCCGAATCCGAAGATTGCTCGACCGAAGATTCGCAGACTGGGTCGCATCCGTTTGACTCCACTGGGATCGTGGCAATTCTGGCGCAATCGAATCGGACCGCGCCGAAACGCTGACCGAGGCCCTCCACTCCGGCAATTGTAGGCAAAACCGCTGTTTCGGGTCACCAGCAGTTTCGCTCGGCCGGCAAAGCAGTTACGGGGGCTGCTTGAGTTCGCGGACGCCGACCGGCAGGGCCGCATCACTCCTCCGCTGAGCTACCCTTTGCCGGTCTCGCGTTTGAGCGCTTCGAGTTCCTCGTCGATCCGTTTCGTTCGCTCGGCGGCGTCGCCGGAAAGTGAGGAATCCGCCCCCAGGCCGCCGCGCCGACCCGACTCGCCGGCGGGGACCGAGTCGAGATCGCGCATTCTCCGCCGGGCCTCCGCAAGTCGCGCTTCCAGGGCGCGGAGCGTCGTCGCCAGGTGGTCGCGCGTGACAATGGCCGCCTTGTGCTGCTGTTCGAGTCCGGCCACGACGTCGAGAACTTCCTGTTTTCGTTCGAGCGCCAGCCGGGCGTCCTTTTCGCGCCCCGCCGTCAGTTCGCGGCGGGCGGCCGCTGTCCACTCCGCCGCCTGCTGCTGGTGCTCGCCAATTTCTCTCCGGAGCCGTTCTTCGGAGAGGGACGCCGTCGCGACACTCCGCTTCGCCCCCGCGAGCCCTTCGATCATTTCGTTGACGATATTCTTGAGCGCCGCAACCGGATCCGATTCCTTGGCCAGCATCTCCGACAGATTCGCCGTCACGATGTCCGTCAGCCGGCTGAAATAAACCATCACACCAACCTCGATAACATCCGGAAAACTGCAGCCGCCCGGAGGCGGTCCCATCTCAGGATAACGGAATCTCGCACAGCCGGGATCATCCCAACATCACTTCCCGGAAACAAAAGTCCGAATGGCGGATAGCACACGACAGCCGCACTCCCCGTTCCCGCAGGACCGCCCCAACCCGACCGCAATCTGGAATGCCCCGCCTCCCGACAGGCTCTCCTTTACATTCCGCCCACTGAAAGCTTAACATATAAGAACTGTTTAATGGGTTGAAGGGACACTGCACACGGATCGTCCGCGAGTTCCATCAACTGCCGCTTTTCGGGGAGGACTTCGATGTTGCGCATCGATGCGGGAAGCACCGGCGACTATTGCGACGGCATGAGCCGCCGAAGTTTTGTTCAGCTCGGCGTGGCGGGGATGACAACCCTCGGCCTCGCGGACGTGCTCCGGGCGAAAGAGCTCTCGCCGGCCGGGAGTCCTCAGAACAAGACCGCCGCCATTCTCCTCTGGCTCGACGGCGGGCCGAGTCATATCGACCTTTACGATCTGAAGCCCGAAGCTCCGTCGGAAGTGCGCGGAATCTGGAATCCGATCCGCACCAACGTTTCCGGATTCGAAATCAGCGAGCTCTTCCCGAAGCAGGCGCAGATCGCCGATAAATTCTCGATCGTGCGTTCCCTCTCCGTCGGCACCGGCGACCACTACGCCGGCGGCCATCGGATGCTCACCTCGAAAGATATGGGAGTCGGCGGCGCGAGCATTCCTGGCAAGTTCCCGTCGATCGGATCGATTGTCGCCCGCGAGCGCGGTCCGGTCCGCCGCGGCATGCCGCCGTACATCGCCGTCCCCATCGCCGCAAGCATCGGCGTCGTACCCGGCTACTTCGGTGGCAACTGGCTCGGGGCCGACCTCGATCCGTTCCAGACCGGCGGCGACCCGAACGCCGCGAACTTCTCCGTGCAGAACGTGAATCTTGCGCCGGGGCTCACCGTCTCGCGACTCGAAGATCGCCGCAATCTCATGGCAAGCCTCGATCGCATCCCGCGCGCGCTCGACGCCAAAGGCTCGTTCAAGACACTCGACCGCTTCGACCACGACGCCTTCGAGTTCATCTCCGGCAAGCAGGCGCGCGAAGCGTTCGATATCAGCCGGGAAGATGCGAAGACCCGCGACATGTACGGCCGCCACTCGTGGGGCCAGAGCACGCTCCTCTGCCGCAGGCTCGTCGAAGCGGGCGCCACCTTCGTCACCGCGCACTTCGGCGGCTGGGACCATCACTGGGATCTCAAAACCGGGATGGAAAACTATCTGCCGATGGTCGATTCCTGCGTCTCGGCTCTTTTCACCGATCTCGCGCAGCGCGGACTGCTCGAAACAACCGTCGTCATCCTTTGCGGCGAGTTCAGCCGCACGCCGCGCATGAACGACGGCGGCAACGGCGGCCCGCCTTTGAGCAAGGGAACCCCCGGCCGCGATCACTGGGGAGACGCCATGTTCTGCCTCCTCGGCGGCGGCGGAATCAAAGGTGGCCAGATCATCGGCTCCACCGACCGGCTCGGCCAGCGGGCCCACACGCGCCCCGTCGAACCGCAGCACATCCACGCGACAATCTACAAAGCGCTCGGCATCGATCCGAAACTCCACATCCTCGACCACAGCGGCCGCCCGACGGCGGTCCTCGAAGATCCCACTCCGATCCACGAGCTGCTGTGAGAGAGTTGACTGTTTAGGGTCGAGATTTGAGAGTCAGAAAAAAGGCGAGTCGGCGGTTTCTTATTGATATGACCCTCGAATTCATGCGATAACGAGCAAAGTGCCTTGACGGCAGATCCAATTACAAGCCGCACGTTGCGATTGGTCACCGCACCATCGGTGAGACGCGTCCCAGTACTCGAGCAATAACATCAGATCGAGTTTCAATAGAGATACAGAGAGTTGAAAATCTCATATTACGTCACGGCGGACGATGCGGTGGCGGAGTCGTCCTTCCTGCTGGGGCAATTGGATTCTGCGAAGACGATTTCATTCGGGCAGTCGAACGCGTGGTTGCTCCTGGTGATTGTGCTCATCGGAGGACCGCTGTTCTTGGCGCTCAAAGGTCTGCCAGTCGATTTCTATTTCTTTGCATTCAGCATCCCCGTACTGGCTTTTCTGTTTCTGGTCATGCCGAGGCTGCAACGGTGGTCGTACTTCGGCTCGGTCGAGAAGCAGAAACGGAGTTTCGTTGAAAACGGCGGAGAGGGATTGCGCGAGGCGGAATTCGACGAATCGGGCTTCGCGCTCACGAAAGATGGCGTAACGACGCGGAATCCGTGGCGTAACGTGAGCCGTATCGAATCCATTCCGCAACTTATCATCTTCCTCAGAGAGTCGCCGGGCGTTTGCGGAACACTGCTCACTATGCCAGTGGCGGCCTTCCGGAACGCGCACGATCGAGAAGAGTTTCTGACGCGAGTGCGCGAAATGCACGCCGCGGCCGTTGCACATCCGACAGTCGCGACTGGCGAGGACGCGCCCTCTGCCGACCTGATCGGAAAATCGACGCTCCAACCCCACGAAGTTCCCAACAACCCGAATGCCATCCAGCTTCAAACAACCCATGACCTGGATGAATTCACAACGATACTCCGCGCGATCAACGGCCAGGTCGGCAGCCGTCCGTGGCTGTGGACCACGTTCATTGTCGTCATCTTCACGTTGATCGGGTTGATTCGGCACTTCGGCGATCCCCGGTTTGGACTCTTGCTGCCGTTGCTGGCCTTCGCACTCGTCATTCCACTTTTCTGGGCGATTCGTCGCAGGAACGCGATGGTTACGCCGGAACTTGTCAGGAAAATGCTCGGAGCCGACAGCTTTCAAACTCCAACATTGTGGACGTTCGATAACAAAGGTATTCGGGTCAGCCACAATGGCCACGAGCGTGCCCGTCCGTGGCAGCAGTTCTGCGAAGTAAGATTGCACGAGTTGGGAATACTGCTCCGAAATTCCGAGAACCAATATGAAATCATCCCGCGCCGTGCCTTTGCAGACGACTCTCAATTCGACTCGACTGTTCAACGAATTCGAGCCTGGCTTGAGCAGTCTGTGCGACAGCAGGCCACCGAATAAGAAGCCAATTAAGTCGGGGGCATCGACGGTATCCCACTGTTCGATGCCTCTGCTATCATTGAGCATCTCAAGACCAAGCCCCCCCATTCAAGCTGGCATACGTCTCAACTGCTTCCATGCCCTCCTCCATCGGTACCGACGTTACGCAAGCAGCCGCCATTCTTCGTGACGGCGGGCTCGTCGCATTCGCAACGGAGACCGTTTACGGACTCGGTGCAAACGCCCTCAATGCCCGGGCCGTCGCGCGAATCTTCGAGGTCAAGAACAGGCCGAGCTTCGACCCGATCATCGTGCACATCGCCGAACTCGATCAGTTGCCGAAACTGACGCGCAGCATCCCCGCACGCGCCGAACAGTTGGCTGCGCGGTTCTGGCCGGGGCCGCTCACCATGGTGCTGCCGAAGGCCGACATCGTGCCGGACATTGTCACATCCGGCCTGTCATCAGTCGGCGTCCGGATGCCCGACCATCCACTCGCGCTCGCGCTCCTGCGTGAAGCGGGCCTGCCGGTGGCGGCGCCGAGTGCGAATCCGTTCGGACGGATCAGTCCGACCCGCGCGGAGCATGTCGCGGAAATGCTCGGAGACCGGATCGATTACATCCTCGACGGCGGCCCCTGCCGCGTCGGCCTGGAATCGACCGTGCTCGATCTCACCGGCGATGTTCCCGTCCTGCTCAGGCCCGGAGGATTGCCGGTTGAAGAGATCGAAGCCGTCGTCGGTCAGGTGATCATTGCACAGACGTCAGCCGAACACTCCGAGGCAGCAATGCCCGCTCCCGGAATGCTTCCTCGACACTACGCTCCGCGCACCCGGCTGGTGATCGATGCCAGGCTCGATGAGATCCCGCGAAGTTTGCGCAGACGCGCAGGGTTCCTCGCGTTCCGGTTCCCGCCGAACGATTCCGCTTATGAAGCAATCGAAGTTCTCTCACCCGCGGGGGACCTCACCGAAGCGGCGGCCAACTTCTTTGCGGCGCTCCGCAGGCTCGACGCGCTCGATCTCGATCTGATCGTCGCGGAATCTTTTCCGGACCACGGCCTGGGACGCGCACTGAACGATCGTCTGCGCCGCGCTGCGCAAGAGGAATGAGCAGCGCGCGGAATTACGAGTACGCCCCAATTCTTCGAGCCCGCCGAATGCTCTCGGTGGGATTGACATTCCCGCGCCGACCGGTAGCATGACTGTTCGACTTGGGTGTCTCTCGACTCGGAGTTCGAGAGAAGAATAGGGAAGACGGTGTGAATCCGTCGCGGTCCCGCCGCTGTAACCGGGGACGAACGCTGCAAAAACCACTGCGATTGGAATCGCGGGAAGGTGCAGTCAGTAGGGTAATCCGGAAGCCAGAAGACCTGCCCAGCAGTCGGTAATGCGAATGGGTCTTTCGGGAAAAAAGACGTTGCGCCGACCGTTCCACGGTCTTCTCTCTGTGTCCCTGCGCTGATGCTCCGGTCAGTTTGATTACCGGACGGCCCCAGCGCGGATCCACCACAACGAGCGACGTTCGCCGACGGCGCGCGAACTCTTTTTCCTCGTCGATTCCCTTCGCGGATTCGTCTTTCGTATCGAATGCGTGGAACCGATGGCTCACGGCGAGGATCGGCAACTACCGCTCGGTGCGAGAGGCGCAAGACAACGAGGACTTGTCATGTCGCTGGAAATCGCTTCCGCAACCCCGATGCGCGAGCGCGCCGCAACGCGCCGACGCCCCGCCTTCACCCTCATCGAACTCCTGGTCGTCATTGCGATCATCGGAGTGCTGATGGCGCTCCTGCTCCCCGCGGTTCAGAACGCCCGGGCCGCCGCGCGGCGCACGCAGTGCCGCAATCATCTCAAGCAGCTGATCCTCGCGGTCCACAACTACATGGACCTGCACAAGGAAATGTTCGTTCCCTACAGCGTTGATGACAACACCGAGATCCAGTACGTCCTGAACGGCTTCTCCGGAACGCGCGGACACATTCAATACTGGTTCGGCGACACCGACAACAACGAGCCGAATCCCTACAGGCAGCTCGACTTCGAGAAGGGAACCCTCGCGCCGTTCATGGAAGCCGTGCGCGCCGCATATCAATGCCCCGACTTCGGCGATAAACAGGTAAGCGTCGTCCGCTTCGGCCAGATGGCATCCGGTTATGCATACAACGGATACGCCCTCGGCCGCGGACTCGCGTACGACTACTCCGCCTGGCCCGCAATCAATGTCAGCCCCGAACCGATCGTCCAGAAGATGAGCGATCTCCGAGAGCCGACGCGCACCGTCGCCTTTGCCGACAGCGCGCAGGTGAAGTGCCTCAACTGGCCGACCTGCAGCGATGTTTCGGTCGAGGAAAACTGGCTGATCGAGCCCCCGTCAAACCAGTTCCCGACAATCCACTTCCGGCACTCGTCGGCCGCGAATGTCGCCTTCGCCGATGGTCATGTCGAAACAATGGAACCGAAGTGGGTCGATCTTCCGTTCGTTCCCGCCGCCCAGGCGGCCCACATGCAGAAGATCGGACTGGGACACGTCAGCGAAGACGATTCGCTCTACGACCGCGATTAACTTCATCCACTTCAAACAGGTGCAACCATGAACTGGCAGAAAGTGGCTGGAGGTCTGGCGGCCGTCGCCGTGCTCCTGTTCGGCATCGTCTGGATGATGCCGGGCGACGGAGCCGCGCAAAGCGAATCGATCGTCACCTACGTCTGCAGCGAAACCGGCGCGGTCATTGCAACAACCGCGCAGCAGGAGCCGGCGCTCAACCCCGCAACGGGGCGGCGAACTTTGCTGCGCGGGGTGTACTGCCCGCAGTGCGAAAAATGGTATCGCGCTCCCTCTCCCGAACATTCGGGGGGGAACCCGCGTCCACTCGTCTGCGGCGTGCATCAGGTTCCAATGACCTACGAGGGGCCGAGCCCCTGAACTGTTCCACAGGGATTCGGGAAGCGCGCCCTTCAGAGCGGCGCGCTTCCGGAATCCGCGAACTCGATTCCCTTTTTCCCGACAATTTGCTATTTCATCTGTCGAAGTGTCAGCACGACCCCACCCGCTCGCTTCGAGAAAACGACCGAGGAGATGTTTTCGATGACCGCAATGCGCTATCTGTTGCTGACCCTGATGATTGTCGTTCCGGCCGTCATGCGGTTTGGAAACTTCGGCTGGAACTTTACGCCGATCGGGGCGGTTGCCCTGTTCGCCGGAGCGACGTTCCGCCGCCCCGCCTTCGCATTCCTCGTCCCGCTCTGCTCGATGTTCGCGAGCGACCTGGCACTCGGCTGGTTCCGGCAGGATTTTGAGTTCTACACCTTCCATCCGCTGATGCCGGTCGTCTATTCCTGCTACACCCTTTCGGTCTGCCTCGGCTTCGGCATCCGCCGCGAATGGAACCGCCTTGACGGAAAGAATCCGGTCGCGAAAGCCGGCGAGCTCGCATCGTCCGGCGACACCAACGGCATGCTCCTGCAGCGGCAGCTTCCGGTCATCTTCGGAACGCTCACCGGCTCGATCCTCTTCTTCCTCGTCACCAACTTTGCAAACTGGATCGTGTACGCGGACGTTCACACGTCCTCCACGCTCATGGAGCACTACTACGTGGCGATTCCGTTTTTCCGCAACACGCTCGCAAGCGATGCCATCGGAGCGGCAATTCTCTTCGGCGGGTTCGAGATCGTCTGCCGCCGCGCCGCCGTGGCTGATCCGACGGGCCTGCTCCACGCGCGGTAGTTTCCATGCAGCGGCACCGGATCGTCTCGCTGATTCCGAGCGGCACGGAAATCGTGGCGGCGCTCGGATACGAGTCGCAGATCGTCGGCCGGTCGCATGAATGCGACTTTCCCCCCGACGTCGTCGGCGCCGCCGTCTGCACCGAATCAAAAGTTGATTCCACGCGCACAAGCCGCCAGATCGAAGACGAAGTCCGCGAGAAGCTCGTCGAGGCGGTCTCGCTGTACCGCGTGCACGCCGACGAGCTCAAGCGTCTGGAGCCGACCCTCATCGTCACGCAGGCGCAATGCGAAGTCTGTGCCGTCAGCCTGCGCGACGTCGAGGAAGCGGTCTGCGGCTTGTTCGAAACGCGCCCCGGCATCGTTTCGCTCGAGCCGATGCAGCTCGACGACATCTGGAAAGATATTCTGCGCGTCGGCAAAGCGCTCGAATGCGAACTCCACGCGGCGCAGGTTGTCGAGAATCTGCAACAGCGACTGGAAGCGATTCGTTTGCGCACCGTGCTCATCGGGAACCGGCCGCGCGTCGCCTGCATCGAATGGATCGATCCGCTCATGGCGGCGGGGAACTGGGTTCCCGAGCTCGTCGACATCGCCGGCGGCGAAAACCTCTTCGGCCGGATCGGAGAGCATTCCCCGTGGCTCGAATGGGAATCCTTAAAAGATTCCGATCCCGACGTCATCATCGCCATGCCGTGCGGATTCGACATCGAGCGCACCGCCCGTGAGATGTCTCCTCTCGTGACGCGCCCGGGCTGGAAGGAACTTCGCGCCGTGCGCGAGCTGCGTGTCTATCTCGTCGACGGAAATCAGTATTTCAATCGCCCCGGCCCGAGACTCGTCGAGTCGGCCGAAATCCTCGCCGAGATTCTGCACCCGCAGAAATTCGATTTCGGCCACCGCGGCGCCGGCTGGATTCCGCTCCCATAATTCCCCCGGAGCACTAACATTCCTGTCTGTGCGCTTCGTGAGTCGACCGGCAATCGTCACCGACAGGAATGTCGGTGCGCCGAAATGCACGGGTTCGTTGTGCGATAAAACAGACCCGACCCGCGGCATTTGTGGCGTCGCAGACTCCGAGCCGGTACGATCGGGATCGAAATTCCCGTTGAACCGATTCCACAATTCGGAACCCCACGTGCGCTCGAATCTGCTGAGAATTCTCTACGCTCTT
This sequence comes from Planctomycetaceae bacterium, assembly GCA_050246455.1. Lineage (GTDB taxonomy): Bacteria > Planctomycetota > Planctomycetia > Planctomycetales > Planctomycetaceae > CAZVJA01. Next base: position 1,652 of record JBFWWA010000008.1, on the reverse strand, counting down.
GTGGCGCTCGCCGGCATCGCGTCGAGCGGTTCCGCGGCCGATGTGGCGACGCTGGCGGGAACCGGCGTTTCGAGCTACGACGGCGACGGCGGGCCCGCTGCGAAGGCGGGAGTCGGCGGGCCGTTCGGACTCACAATCGGTCCTGACGGCGCGCTCTACGTCTGCGAGATCGCCAACCATGTCATTCGCCGCATCGACGAACAGACCGGAACGATCTCGACATTCGCGGGAACAGGGAAGGCGGGATACGCCGGCGACGGAGGTCCCGCCCGGAAGGCGCTCCTCAACGAACCGTATGAAATTCTCTTCGACGCAGAGGGAACTCTGTTCATTGTCGAAATGAAGAACCACATCGTGCGGCGGATCGATCCGGCCACCGGGTTCATCTCGACGGTGGCCGGCACCGGCAAGCCCGGCTTCTCCGGAGATGCCGGGCCCGCCGATCGCGCCCAATTGAAGGTCCCCCATTCCATCTCCGTCGACGACAAACAGCATCTCGACATCTGCGATATCGGCAATCATCGCGTTCGTCGAGTCGACTTGAAGACGAAAACGATCTCCACGCTTTCCGGAACGGGCGAACGCAAGCCGACTCCCGACGGCGCACCGCTCGCGGGGACGCCGCTCGATGGTCCGCGTGCGCTCGCGTTCGACCGCAGCGGCAGCCTGTACCTGGCTCTGCGCGAAGGAAACGCGGTCTATCGCATCGACCTGGCCGGGAACAGCATCCATCACGTCGCGGGGACCGGCAGGAAAGGCTACTCCGGCGACGGCGGCGATGCGAAAAACGCACAGCTCAACGGCCCGAAAGGAATCGCCGTCGGGCCCGGCGGCGACGTCTATCTTGCCGACACCGAGAACCACGTCATTCGCGTGATCCGCACCAAAGAGGGAACCATCGACACCGTCGTCGGCGACGGGAAGCGCGGCGACGGCCCCGACGGTCCGCCGCGCCGTTGCCGTCTCGCCCAGCCGCATGGAATTCATGTCGATGCCAGCGGCAATATTTACATCGGCGACAGTTCAAACCACCGCGTCCGTAAGCTTCCAGTCCGCTGATATCGAAATATCAAAATTCATCCCGCTGATACGGAACACCACGATGAACCTGAAACATCCGCTCGCATTGCTCTGTGGCGCTTTTGTCTTCCTGACGGCCGCGGACGCGCATTCCGACGAACTCCGCTGGCAGCGCATCAAGATCGACAGCCACTTCCGCTCCGAAGGTGTGGCCGCCGCTGACATCAACCACGACGGCCAGACCGACGTCTTCGCGGGAGACGTCTGGTACGAAGCGCCCAACTGGACGATGCACCCCATTCGCGAAGTCGGCAAGTACACCGCCGGCATCGGCTACAGCAAAAGCTTCTGCAACTACGCCTACGACATTAACGCCGACGGATGGGACGATCTGATCCTCATCGGATTCCCCGGCGATCCGTTCCACTGGTACGAGAATCCGCAGAACAAAACCGGTCCGTGGAAGGCGCATCTCATCTGGCATAGCGCCTGCATCGAGACCCCCTGCTTTCTCGACATTACCGGCGACGGCAAACCCGAACTGCTCCTCGGCTCGCAGCCCGAATCGCAGCTCGGATTCATCCCCATTCCCTCTCCGGAAAAAGCGACCGAGAAATGGACCTTCTACCCGG
>JBFWWA010000007.1:0-22484 GCA_050246455.1 Planctomycetaceae bacterium | reverse complement strand
TTCAACCAGTATTCCGCTTTAGTCCCTCGCACGTGAACGTGACGGCAAACGCCCGCGCTGGCCGACACTTTCCGGCCCCCGTCGTCGGAACGATCGCCGTCGATCGAGACCGACATCGGCACGCCTTCCGATTCATCCTGGCCGGTGAACAGAAAATGGATCAGTCGCCGCATCTGCCGTTGAATCTCGATCAACTCCGCCCGGGCACTTCCGGGCGATTGTTCGCGCTGGAGCCGCTGCATGGTGAACTTGGTCGCATCGCCGCCGCGAAAGAAGATCGACTCCATCGCCTCCACCTGTGAATGCGTTCGATATTCAGGAAGCGTATTGAACTCGCTCGATGGAATGAGGTCGCTCAGGTCGAGCGTCGCGCCGAGATGGTAGAGGTTGTACCACCGATAGGCCCGAGCGAGACGGTCGAGCGTCGGCGGTTCCTGCAGTTGAGATCGCAATTTTGCAAAGTAGGCGTCCCGCGTCTGACCCCACTCGAGAAAATCATCGACCGGCATTGCCGCCCAGCTTCCGTTGAACGCAACAACGACCGGCACGCCCATCCGCGCGGACTCGAGTCCGATGGTGCTCCAGCTCGTCAGTACAACATCAGCCGCTTCCACGAGGTCATAGCTCGACACTTTGTCTTCCGGCCAGACGACATGACAATGCGGACGCGATGTGCTGAACGCCGTACGTAGACGCTGCAGATGTTCCGATTGGATCGAGCTGTTCTTGTTCACCCCTTCGCGCGGATGAATCCGGATTACCAGCTGCAGATCCGCCGATGCGGCGACGTGATCGGCAACCGCGGTCAGCCACTCGATCTGATCGGCAAACGGCTGCGGCCGCTCCGGAACTGACAGCCCGAGCGACGAGATTCCGAACCGGGTCGCGACGACTTCATCGAGACTGCTCGTAAAGGCGACCAGCAGCTTCCGCTCCGCCGTCATTCCAAGCCGGCCGGCCACGTTCTCCGGCTCCGACGTCTTTGCCGGCGAATAAATATGGGATCCGTGTCCGCTCAGGCGAATCAGAATATCGCTGCCGATCTCGCGCACCAGTTCGGGAGAAAGCGCGAGTTCGCGGAACACGGGCCAGCTCTCGAGCTGCCGAAACGACGACGGCTTCCAATGGGTGTCGAGAATCATGTAGCGGCGGAAGTCGATGTTGCGATGGGATGCGAGCATCGCTCCGAAGACAGGAATTCCATGCTTGCCCGCCGCGAGCTTGGCGGCGAGCGACGCGCCGTAGTCATTCATGTGCAGGAGGCGTCGGACCGTGTAGCGCCGGCAGACTTCATCGGCGAGCTGATACGCGAGCATCGTCGATGCGATGTACTGCTTCCATGCCTGCAGGAGTTCCTCGGGGAGCGAATCGAGACTGGCAATTTTCCTGGCAAGCACCAGATCGACCGCACTCAGCTTGCCGAACGGCTGGCCATCGAACTCGAGATCGAGAAGATTGGCGGGCGCATCCTCGAGTGTGCGGCGGACGTTCTCGCGCATTTCCGGAGTGATGATCTGCCGGAGATCGAGCGTTTCCAGTCCATACGCGTCGAGCATTCGGAAGGAATTATCTGCGCACTTCAGACACGATTCGCTCTTCGCGGCCTCGTTGTCGATGTAGGGAATGTTGTGCATATCCATTACGGGACATCGCTCGAACAACCGGAAACAGCGCGCGACGATGACACGATGCCCACGCTCCTGAAGCGTCCTGGCCATGACGCATGCAGGTGCAAAGAGGGGGCCGACGCCCGCAAAGGGAACCCAGACGAGCGTTGTATCCTGTTCGGTATCGGGCGGAAGCGGAGCGGGAACAATCAGACGCTGTTCGACGCGTTGGCGTCGCCGCCACCAGGCGATTCGCTCGCGCAGAAGATTCGCCTGCCGGCGCGCCTGACTCAGCTTCTTACGGATGGGGTTCTGTTTCGAGAGCACGTTCTGCAGTCGGTCGTTGGTTGATGCGAGGCTTCGCTTACTGTTGCTGCTGTTGTTGCGCGAGGTCGGCGTCCATCGATGTGAACGTTGCCGGAATGGAAAAGAATCCCGCGGTCTTGTGCGGATCAGTTTCGTTCGACCAGATCGTCAGAGGCGGAAACGAAGCCGACTGGGAATCGAGCACGTCGTACCCGACCCCTACGCCCGACCCCAGCCACGCGTAGATGTAATAATCTCCCGGCCGAAGATTGATTTCCGGAAGTTCAAGACAGAACGACCCGGTCGCGCCTTTTGAAAGCGATCTCTCGGAAATCAGCCGGCTGACGGTCGTGAGCGTCTCGCGATGCGTCCCTGATTGCAGCGCGAAATAGAACCGCAGGTCGTTGACCGGTTCGAAGATTTCGTACGAGAACGGAATGCGAATGGTCTCTCCTGCGTGAAAATCCCACTCCGGCTCGCGGGAATCGTTCTCGACCCGCAGCGACGTAATGCGGGCCGCACCCGTGCCGCGCGCCATGCGCCCCGCGAGGTTCATCGTCGAATCGATCGTTCCTTCGCGGAGCGATTCGTGGTAAACGCGGAGCGCCTCGGGAGTCGGCCCGTCATGCAGCAGTTTCCCCCCTTCCAGGAGAATGCTCCGCGGGCAGAGCTGGCGGATCGCCCCCATGTTGTGACTGACGAACAGGACCGTGCGATCCTCGCCCGCGAGGTCCCCCATTTTCGACAGGCACTTCCGCTGAAACGAAATGTCGCCGACGGCAAGGACTTCGTCGATGAGCAGAATCTCCGGCTCCAGATGCGCCGCGACTGCAAAGGCAAGCCGCACATACATTCCGCTCGAGTACCGCTTCACCGGCGTTTCCAGGAATGCTTCGAGCTCCGCGAAATCGACGATTGCATCGAACTTGCGGCGAATCTCCTGCCGGCTCATTCCAAGGATCGAACCGCTCAGGAAAATATTCTCGCGCCCGGTCAGCTCGGGATGAAAGCCGGTCCCGACTTCAAGCAGCGTTCCCATCCGGCCGCGCACTCGTACGCGGCCGGAAGTCGGCCGGGTGATCCGACCCAGTATCTTGAGCAGTGTCGACTTGCCGGCGCCGTTGCGGCCGATGATTCCCAGAACCTCACCCCGCTTCACTTCGAAGCTGACGTCTTTAAGTGCCCAGAACTCTTCCGCGAGCCGGGAATCGGAACCGTTTCGGAATCGTTGCCAGGACGAAGTGACGAGCCGTTCAAGATCTTCACGGAGTGTCCGATAGGACGACCGCCCCCCGGAGACCGGGATGCGGTAGCGCTTCGACACGTTTTCTACCCGAATGGCAAACGACATAGCCGCCGACAACGAATGCGGAATGGAACCGTGGGCCAAAGATTGCAGCGGCCGGGAGGGAAAGGGGAGGAGACAGCCGTCGCAGAGGGAATCGACGGACGTCGACCCGACATCCTTATTATGTCCCACCCGTCCGGGAGACGTCTATCCCGCTATTTCGACCCGAATCTCCCCTGTTTCAGGAGAGTTCGGGGTGGAAATGGGCAAACGGAAGCTGGCTCCGGAATGCCGAACCGGAATTGCAGACTCGGCGCGCTCGAAGACCGGGGCACGCTGGCGCTCTCCCCTGCCACCCTTCGTAAGAACTGCTGATGATCGGGAGACCTTCGGTCGGTGGTTGTGGCTCGGTCGGGAGACCGGCCGCAACAACGTGACCGGCTACAACAACGTCCGACCCGAACGAGGGACGCCCAGCCGTTGCGACTATTTCGCCGCCGGTGGTGCGGTGCCCGACGTTTTTTCCGCTGCGGGCTTCGCGGTTGCTGCGCGGACGTACTCTTCCGCCGTCAGCAGGCCATCGCTGTTGATGTCTAGCCTTCCGAAGTCGTCGAGATCGGCTCGGACCGACATCGGCGAGAACTCCGCGGGCGTGAGTTGAGCATCGCCGTCCGCATCGCGTTCAAGGAACCAGTCGGGAAGCCCCTGCGGAACCCGCTTGGCATTCACATAGAACTTCCGGTCACGGCGAGGCGAGGCCGACTTCTTCTCGGCGTCGCTTCCCTTTTCATTGGGACTCGCAGCGGCCTGCTGTTCCGCCGATGCCGGCTCATTCGCCGCGTCTTTCGGATCGGCGTCTGCGACAAGGCGGAGACGGCGGCTGCGTCCGTAGCCGGCGACAAACTGCGTCAGTTCATCGACGGAAAGGGAGCCGTCGGCGTCTGCGTCGGTCTCTGGCGGAATGCCGGTCAGTTGCCGCCATTCTCCGAATTCCAGCCGCCCGCTGCCATCGCGGTCATTCTTCTGCAGCAGCGTCTCGGCGTAGCGGGCAATCTTTGCGGGAATTGTGGCCGCTCGTGCTGCTGACGGGGGAGTTGTGACTACGGGTCGGGGTGGAGTAACAGGCTCGCCTGAGGGAATGGTCGTCATCGCGGCCGGCGCTGCCGCTGCTGCCGGCTCCTGGGCAATCTCCACCGCGATCGGCTCGTGCGGACTTGTGCTCGCCGATTGCGTGGAGGACTTCTCACCCTTCTGCTCGCTTTTCTCCGGTTGAGGCGAGGTCTTTTTCAAATCGTCGGCGGCGACGGTCGCATTCGGATCGGAAACGGAAACCGCCACGACATCTCCCGCCGCAGGACGCTTCGCGCGTTTCCTGGTCGGGAGAGCCGGCTCCTCACCCACTTCGTCGGTACCCGTTCCGACGAAGTAGAACATTCCTGCCGCCACAGCGGCGAGCGCAACAAGGGTGATGAGTCGGGTCGAACCGCGCCGGGAAGAAAAGAACGAGTTCGGCATAGAGCGACGAGCCGGGTGTGGTATCTGAAGGCGGGATTCAGCCGAGTGCAGTCCGTTGAGCCCTGCAACTGGAACAGGCCTCCCATTGTACCGGGTCCCCCCGGCACTGCGTATTCGATTGTGAAATCGGGACGAATCCCGATGGGACTAAAACTGACGTAACACTATTTCAAATAATCGATTGCGTCATTTACCTGCAATTCGGTTCAGTGCCGATCTCGTCGGCTCCCCTTGTCTCAAGTCGCCCCGTCGTGGTATGCCTTGACCATCGAGTTTTGAATGTATAAACTCACGCGTATATGTTCGAGGGCCGATAACAGACTAGAGACCTGCTCTCGAACCCACCCGAATATCCTTCCACTGTTTACCTGCCTTCCAGCGATGTCATCTGCCTCCCCGGCGGTTTGACCCTGCCAGTAACGAACGACGATTGACCGAGATCGGCCAGTACTGCCCCGCAGTCGAGCGGCCATCCCAACGTCCCTGCCTCGTTGAATTTCGCTGAGATCGTTCCGACCCATGAGATCCGAAACAACGGTCGCTGAGACTCCGTACCTCGACGCGCGCCAGCTTCAGCGCGCCCGCGAGGCGCAGCTGCGCGACGGGAGCCTCATGCGATTTGCCGAGGAACTGGGCTATTCGGGCGAAGAACAGGCGATTGCGGGAGTTGCGGAAGCACTCGGGCTCGAGCTCGTTGACCTGACAACCACCGAACCCGATCTCAGCCTGTTGAAGTCATTCCCCGTCAAGCTGATTCACCGCTACGAAGTCTTCCCGCTCCGTAAGGAAGAAGACACGCTCGTTGTTGCATCCGGCAATCCCTTCGATCTGCCGGCCATGGATGCGATCAGTGCCGCAATCGGAATGAGCGTCGTCCCGGTCATCGCCTCGCCGGCTGAAGTCTCACGGCTCATCAAGTCGCACCTCGGTGTCGGAGCGGAAACAGTCGACGGGCTTGTCGCTCAGGCTGACGATGAGCGCGTCGAGCTTCTCGAAGAGATCGAATGGGATCCGTCGGAAGCGGCGGAGATGGCGCAGCAGGCGTCCGTCGTCCGGCTCGTCAACGAAATTCTTACCGAGGCAGTCGAGTCTCGCACGAGCGACATTCACCTCGAATCGCAGGCGAGCGGAATCAAGATTCGCTACCGCATCGACGGCGTGCTTCAGAAACAGCCGACACCGCCGGAGATCAATCGCTTCCAGGCCGCGATCATCAGCCGCCTGAAGATCATGGCGCACATGAACATTGCGGAGAAACGGATTCCGCAGGACGGGCGCATCAAGCTGAAGATCTCCGGACGTGAAATCGACGTCCGCGTCTCGGTCATTCCGATGCTGCACGGCGAAGGAATCGTCATGCGTGTTCTCGACAAGAACGCCATGAAATTCTCGCTTCGCGGCATCGGCATGGATGACGACATCTACCAGCGATTCAATCGCCTCATCCAGCTGCCGCACGGAATCGTTCTCGTCACCGGACCGACCGGTTCCGGAAAGACGACGACGCTCTACAGCGCACTCAACGAGATCAAAGACGAAGAAACGAAAATCATCACTACGGAAGACCCGATCGAATATCAGCTCGACGGGATCAACCAGATTCAGGTGCACCACAAGGTCGGCCTGACGTTCGCCGCAAGTTTGCGTGCCATCCTGCGACATGACCCGGACGTCGTGCTCGTCGGAGAAATTCGCGACTTCGAAACCGCAGAGAACGCGATTCAGGCATCGCTGACCGGACACCTCGTCTTCAGCACGCTGCACACGAACGACGCCGCCGGCGCGTTCATGCGGCTGGGAGACATGGGGGTCGAGCCCTTCCTCGTCGGCACCACCGTCGAAGGAATCATGGCACAGCGGCTCGTCCGCACGCTCTGCAAAGAATGCAAAGAAGAGTACGTGCCGGTCCACGACGACCTGCCGGCCGATTTCCCTTACGAAATGTACCGTGCGGAAGGCGCGCCGATCTTTCGGCCCGTCGGCTGCCGTGCCTGCCGTCAGACCGGTTACGCCGGTCGTGTCGGCATCTATGAACTGCTGGAGTGCACCGAGCGCGTCCGGCAGCTGGCCATCGAACGCGTTCCCACCGGACAGATCAAACGCGCCGCGATGGAAGAAGGAATGCAGACTCTCCGCCAATACGGCTGGAAGAAAGTATTGCAGGGACGCACGACCGTCGACGAAGTCCTTCGTGTTGCCAAAGCCGACTGATAGACCCGCCTGCAAGATACCCCTGCCTCGCCCCGCCTCGAATACCTGCCTGCATAGATTGTTGAAACCCGATGCCTGAGTTCGCCTACACAGCGAGAAACCTGACGGGACAGGACGTGGTCGGCCAGATTGCCGCCGCGAGCCGCCGTGAGGCGCTGCGCGTGCTGGCCGAACGCTCCCTCTTCCCGCTGAAGATCGCGGATGCCGCTCCGGCGCAGTCCGACTGGCAGTCGGCCTTCAAGTTCGGCAGGAAGGTCAAGTCGGATGTCCTCGCATCGAACCTTTCGCAGCTTGCCGACCTGCTGCAGAACGGCGTGCCGCTGTTGTCGGCGATGCAGGTTCTCGCAGAACAGGCGACGCACCCCGGCTTCGCAGCTGTCCTCAGCGACGTGCGCGATCGCGTCGTCGAGGGAACTCCTCTCGACCAGGCGTTCGCGCGGCATCCCGAAGTCTTCGGCGAGCTCACCGTCAGCATGGTTCGAGCCGGTTCGGAAGGCGCGTTCCTTGAAGACGCTCTGAAGCGAACTGCCGACTTCCTGGAACTGCAGGAAGAGTTGAAGGGGCGCATCACCGGTGCCATGGCCTACCCGGCGTTTCTCGCAGTGGCGGGCTTCGTGGTGACGGTCGTCCTCGTCGTCTTCTTCGTGCCGAAATTCGCAGAACTCTTTTCTCAGCTGGAACGTCAGGGAGGATTGCCGACGGCAACCGTCGCTCTTCTCTGGATCAGCGACACGCTCGGCAAGTACGGAATCTTCATGACGGCCGGACTGGTCGGGCTCGGCGCGTTTCTGCGAGCTAAAGCCCGAACGCCGCAGGGACGGCTCTTCGTCGATCGCTTGAAACTCCGACTTCCGATCGTCGGCGGAATTTTTCTCGGCTCCGCGACGTCCCGATTCTGCCGCGTGCTCGGAACGCTGCTCAGAAACGGCGTGCCGCTGCTCCGAGCGCTCGAAATCAGCCGCGACTCGACCGGCAACCATGTGCTCGCCGAAGCCATCCGCGAATCGGCGGAGAACGTCACCTCGGGCGACACGCTTTCGAAGCCGCTTGCCCGCTGCGGGCTTCTCGCCCCACCGGTCATGGCGATGATCCGCGTCGCGGAAGAATCGAACAACCTGGAAAACGTGCTGATCAATATCGCCGACGGCATCGACCGGAAGACCAGCCGGCAACTCGACATCATGGTTCGCCTCGTCGAGCCGATGATGCTGATGATCATGGGCGTCGTCATCATGTTTGTCCTGGTCGCACTCCTGATGCCGGTCTTCGACATGAGCTCGACAATGTAGTGAAACGTTGCAGTCACGAATTAATGGTTTGAACGAAACTTAAAGGACAAATTCGACTCTGTAGTCCAATCAAAAAACGGGAAAGGACGCCCGCAGGTCCAAGAACCCGGCAAAGCCGGCCGACCTGAACTTCAACCTAGTGATCGTTCCCGAGGACTGATTGACCCGGAACGCTTTTGACCTCGAGAACGGCTCTGCCTGAAAGGAAATGAGACCCATGAAAACTCTCACTCGCAAAACGAAGCAGAACGGCGCGCGTGCCGGCTTCACACTCATCGAAATGCTGGTTGTGCTTGCGATCCTCGTTCTGATCATGTCGATGGTCGGACCCCGGATTCTCGGCAGCCGCAAGAAGGCGAACGTGAATGCCGCGAAGTCGCAGATCGGCATGCTCCGCGCGTCGCTCGAAGGTTATGAGCTCGACATGAAGGGCTTCCCGTCGACCGAGCAGGGTCTCGTCGCCCTCATCGAATCTCCGGAAGACCAGGCGGAAGGAAAGTCGGGATGGGACGGACCGTACATCAACAAGTCGACCATTCCGAAGGACCCGTGGGGTCGCGAGTACCAGTACGAGTACCCGCCGACGCACGGCAAAGACAGCTATCCCGACATCTGGTCGCTCGGTGAAGACGGCGAAGACAACACCGATGACGACGTCGTGAGCTGGGCTGACGAAGAGGAGAAAGAAGAAGGGGGCGCTGTGAAGCAAACGGCCAGCCGCTAGTCGCGCTGAACGCTTGCAGAACGAAGGCGCTCGTCGACCGGTCGCGCAGGATGATTCTGCCGCCGGTCGATGAACGGACCTGAAGACATCGACACCATTGAGGAATCCTCCGATGCGGTCCCGATTAATCCGTCCGAAAAAACGTTCCGGTTATACGCTGTTTGAAATGCTGATGGTCCAGGCGCTGCTCGTCGCGATGGTCGCCGCGAGCTGGCCTGCGCTCCGTTCGCCGTTGGGCAAAAGCCAGCTCGTCGACGCTGCCAAGCAGCTTCGCGTGGAGCTGATCAAGGCGCGCCACCGCGCCATTGAAACCGGTGTTGCGCAGCAGTTCCGTTATCAGCCCGGCGCTGACGTCTACGAGATCGCGCCCGCCGGCAAGAAAAGTTCCGAGAAGAACAGCCTCTCTGCGCGGATGAAGACGGAATCGCGAAGCGGCTCCTTCGACAATGCCGAAGAAGCGGAAGTTGTCACCTGTCGCAAGCTTCCTTCCGACATCAGCTTCGCCGACGGCTCGACGCAAGACGAGAGCGATTCCGACCGGACGACCGAAGTCGTCTCGAAGGAATCGCAGCAGGAGCGGACGACCGAATCGTGGAGCGTCGGCGATGAGGAGTGGTCCTCACCGGTCGTGTTCCATCCCAACGGCCGGACCTCAAACGCGAAGATTTCACTGCGCGGCGCGAGCGACTTCCAGATTGAAGTCTCGCTCCGTGGCCTGACCGGCATTGCCTCGATTGGCGATGCCCACCGGGCCGAAGAGGCCAGACGATGAATCGCGCGGAGTCAGCGGGAAATGCCGGCCGTCGGGCGAACGCTCGGGCCGGCTCTCGGCTGACAGCCGGATTCTCGCTGATGGAAGTACTGCTGGCGACGAGCATGCTCCTCGCCAGCGTCATCGTTCTCGGCGAACTTGCGGGGATCGGCCGGCGTCATGCCAGCGCTGCGCGCGAGCTCGCCACCGCGCAATTGCTCTGCGAGAACAAGCTCAATGAAATCCTCGCCGGCGCCGCTCCGCTCGCGGAAGTCGACGGCGAGCCGATGGAAGATCAGCCCGGCTGGATCTACACGGTCAAAATCGAGCCGGTGACGCAATCGCCGGGATCCGCGTCGCGAGAGCGATCTTCGTCGGCACCCTCGGCTCGTCGGTCGTCGCCATCCGGTTCATCGTTGAGCCCATCGAATGACGGCGGCAATGGACTTTCAGTCCTCACCGTGACGGTCGCTCCCGAAGACGAAAAGAAACTCGAGAAGGACCATCGCTCCTCGAAGGAATTCTCGCTCGTTCGGTGGATCCGCGACCATACCTCGAACGTCTCCGGCCGATCGACGCCGACCCCGACTTCCGGCCGTTCCTCGGATTCTCAGACGGCTGCGACACGATGAACCGTACTCGCCGCACAACTCGATCTCCGATCGCGCGCTCTTCACGCGGCGCGCGGGGCGGCTTCACGCTGCTGGAGATGCTGGTCACGGCGATCCTCTCGGCCGTGCTCCTCGCCGGGTTGTGGACCCTGTTCAATACGTACATGAGGCTGTTTGAATCGGGCCAGATCAAGACCGAGCAGTCGCAGCTTGTTCGGGCACTGGCGCAGCAGATTGCCGATGACCTCCGCGCAGTCGTCGCCGTCTCAATCGCGGAGCCGCAATCTGCAAGTTCGACGGGAACGAGCGGAAGTTCTCTAGCTCCTTCAATCGATTCGAGCCTGCCCCCGGCTCCTGGAACGATCCTGCAGACCGGCGCTCAATCGGACACAGCGGCGACAGCGGACCGATTCGAATCGCGCGCGAACTCCGCCGTTCCGAAGCTGCCGAAGTTTCGTCTCGTGGGAACGTTGCACGCGCTGCGTCTGGATGCACTGCAGCCCGGTTCGACCGAGTCGGAGTCGATTGATGACGAATCGATGATGACGACGATGACGCGGAGCGACGAACACGTGCCCGCAGTGCCGGAACTCCGAACAATCGTCTACTCCTTCGAAGAAGAGCGCGAAGTTCGCGAAACTGATCGCAAGACGCCCCCCGGACTCTTGCGCGTCGACATCGACTGGCAGTACGCGATGCGACAAAGCGGGGTGGGTCGCAGGGATGCCGTGAGTGCATCGTCAGGAACGGATGCGGCGATCGCCGACAGTCTTGAATCGCTCGGGCTCGCATCGACCGGCATGCTCGAACTCATCTCCGAAAATGCAAAGATGCACGTCCCGGAAGTGGTGCACTGCGAATTCCGTTACTTCGACGGATCGGACTGGCTCGACGAGTGGGACAGCACCGAACGGAAGTCGCTCCCCAGCGCCGTGGAAGTGACCCTCCGACTCGAGCCTCCCCCCGAACGGTGGAAGCAGAAGCCTCGGGAGAAATCCGAGGCGCAGGCCGAACCCGAGACGGAAGACGAACAGAAGAATTCCCATCCGACCGACCTGGAAGATCCCAGGCCGGTTTATCGGCAGGTCATTGCACTTGCAGCTGGTCCGTCGAAATCGCACGGTGGTGGAACGCTCGAGGGTGCGGAGCAGCCCTCCGGTCCGGTCAGTTCCCGCCGTTCGTCGCAGATGCGATCGGGGGTGACCCGATGAAATCGCTCCGTCCCACCGACACAAAATTTCGACGTGGCACAAAGCGGCCGGGAATTGTTCTGATTGTCGTGCTCGTCGTCGTCGTCATCATCAGCCTGGCCGGGTTCAGTTTCGTCGCGTTCATGTTCACCGAGAACAAAGGAGTGCGGCTCCGGGGCGAAGAACTGCAAGCCGCTGCGCTCGTTGATTCGGGAGAAGAAAGCCTCAAGCAGTTCCTCGAACAATCGCCGGAACAGCGCGAAGAAGCGGGGACGTCCGAGAACAACCCGGACCGCTTCCGCGCCATCGCGGTCATCGACGACGAGGAATCCAAACAAAGCGCGCGGTTCAGCATCATCTCGACGCGTGCTCCGGAAGATCCCGAGTTCGATGAACCGATCTTCGGAGCGGAAAACGAGTCGTCGCGACTCAACCTTGCGGCCGTGCTCCGCTGGGAGCAGGAACAACCGGGAGCGGGTCGGCGCGCGTTGATGTCGCTCCCCGGAATGACGCTCCCCATTGCCGGAGCGATCCTCGACTGGATCGATGCCGATTCGAGCGAGCGCGAAGGAGGTGCGGAGGCCGACTATTACGCCGGTCTCGATCCCGCCTACGCGCCGCGCAACGCGCTGCCTGAATCGTTCGAAGAACTGCTGCTTGTGAAAGGCATCACCCGCGAACTACTCTTCGGCGACGGCGGAAGAGCTGAAGACGCCGCTCAGGACGACTTCGCGCTAAGTGATGACGAAAGCAGCGTCGAGACTTCGTCACCTCCAGCGCGGTCAAGAACTTCCCAGGATCATGTTGCGTGGGCCTCGCTTCTCACCTGGCAGAGCGCTGAACGGAACGTCAATCGGGAAGGACGTCCGCGCATCAATCTCAACGCCCCCGATCTCGCACAACTGCATCAGTCGCTCGCGGAAGTTCTGGACGACAGGCAGGCACGGTTCATCGTGATGTTCCGCCAGTACGGCCCGGCTCTTCCGGTTGCAGCCGCGGCGGATGATTCGACGGTCGTCTTCAACCCGAGTCTTCCGGCACGATTTCCAATTGTCTCGATCATGGATCTCATTGACGCCCGCGTCTCGGTTCCGGCAGCAACAGGGAACGAGCCGATCGCGATCGCCAGCCCCTTCACAAGCGCTCGCGACCAGATGCGACAGTACCTGCCGAAACTGCTGGATGACGTGATGCTCGATGCCTCACCCGTCCAGATCGGTCGCGTGAATATCAATTCCGCACATCCGGCTGTGCTCGCCGCCATTCCGGGAATCGATCGCGCACTGGTCGACCAGATTCTGACAGCGCGCAGCAATCAGGCCCGGGGGGACGAAAGTTTGCGAAATCAGCCCGGTTGGCTTTTGACCGAGGGAATTGTCGATATCGCCAAATTGCGGACGATTCTTCCGTACATCACCTGCGGGGGTGACGTGCACCGTGCGGAAATTGTCGGGTTTTTCGATGGCCCCGGCCCGTCCGCCCGCAGGGAAGTCGTCATTGACGCGACAAATCCCCCCGCGCGGCTTGTATACTGGAAAGACCTCAGGTCGCTCGATGCGCGCTATCCGCTCGAGCTGATCGGCACGGAAGACGAGTCGTTGAATCAAAACGGGCCGAACCGCCCGCGGGCAGGACGCCGGAACATGCTGACCCAGGCGAGCCGCAGCTCGCGGTAACACCGGCCCGCAAAGAAGGCGTTCTGATGTCGCGATTTCTTTCGATCGACTGGACGGCAGGCGAACTGCGATTCGTCGCAGCGACCGCACGTCGTTCAAGTCTTGTGATCGAACACGCCGGCAGCGTCTCGCTCGAGGTCGTTCCGGAAACACCCTCGGAAGAGTCGTCCGAGCCAAGCGCTTCGCCCGCGCCCGCAGCAGGCACGCCATCTCTCATTCCGGATTCACTGGCCGCGCGGCTGCAGGAAGCTGTCGCCGCGCATCGCTCGGGACGGCCCGTCATTCTTGTCGGACTGGATCGGTCGCAGGTCGAATCGCTCGAAATGACGCTGCCGCCCGCGTCGGACCGCGAACTTCCGGAAATGGTGATCAACCAGGCGATGCGCGAATCGCCTGCCATCACGGAAGATTCGGTACTCGATTTCCTTCCCCTCACGGAATCTGCTGACGAACAGCGATTCGTGACCGCGGTCGCCATTGCACCCGACCGTCTCGCCGCCATTAAAGCAGCCTGCGAGTCGGCGGGGATCGCTCCGCAGCGGATCCTGTTTCGTCCGTTCGCCTCGTCGTCGCTGTTCCTCAACAACGCCGACGACCGGACCGCAAGCCGGCTGCTCGTGAACCTGGTCGACAGAACCGCCGACCTGACCGTCGTTGCCGGGGGAAAGCTCGTCCTCACCCGGAGCGTCCGTTTGCCGGCGGGGGATGCGGCCAGCGGAGCGAAACGCCTTGCGGCGGAAGTTCGCAGAACAATCATGCTCGCCCCGCACGAACGGCTCGCGGGAGAGGAAGTTTCCGGAATCGTCGTCTTCGGCCGGGCCGAGGAACATCAGGAACTGCTCGACGTACTGCGTGCCGAGACGTCGCTCGCGGCTTCCGCCTTCGATCCGTTCGCCGCGACTGGTAACTCCGGCGTCGCCATTCCGGAGGAGAGCGGCCGATTCGCCTCGCTCATCGGAATGCTTGCCGACGAAGCGAGCCGGCGATCGCCCGCAATCGATTTTCTCAATCCGCGGAAGCCGCCGAAGGTTCCCAGCCGTCGCCGTTCGCTCGTCACCGCAGGTGCTGCCGTCGGCCTGGCACTCGTCGCGGCGCTCTGGTTCGTCTACAGCGATCTCGATGCGGTGGCCGCGGCAAACAGCGAACTCGAACGTGAACTCAAAGACCTCGATGCCGAATTCAAGAAGCTCGACAAGACGCGTCAGCTTGCCGGCGCGATTGATGAGTGGGAATCGGGAAACATCAATTGGCTGGACGAGCTGAAGGATTTCTCGGTTCGATTCCCCCCCAGCCGCGACGCCGTTGTGCTCCGGATGTCGATGTCGCCGTCGCGCGGCGGCGGTGGCGTCGTCACGCTGCAAGGACAGGCGCGAAATCCCGCGGTCGTGGAAACATTGGGACAGAGCATTCGCGACGGCTCGCATGAAATTCAGACGCCGCGCGTGCAGGAGCGTCTGCAGGAAAAGTCGTACACATGGCAGTTCGAGACGTCGATTTTCGTCGCCGCGAAAAAAGAGGATGACGTCCCCGAAGATCGAAAGACCGCCGCCGTCGAACGAACGACACGCAAACCGGCAGCAGAACCCACAACGGCAACCTCCGCAAAAGCGGACTCGGAGGTGGCGCCGTGAACGACGCACGTCGCAAACGAATGATCTACGGCCTGCTCGGTGCCGTTGTTCTTTACTTCGCGGGAGAATGGGCGTACGGATCGTTTTACGCCACTCCGCTCGATGAGCTCAACGCACGCAACGAAGATCTGCAGAAGAAGATGCTGAAGCGAACGAACGATCTCACGAAAGCACGCAGAATCAAAAAGCAGATTGCCGCCTGGAACGACAAATCGCTTCCGTCCGACACCGAGCTCGCAAGGTCGCTCTACCTCGCGTGGCTCGTCGAGCGGGTGAAGGCCGCGGGCATCGAATCGCCCAATGTCGATTCCGGAGCGGCAGCGAACCGGCGCGGGCTCTACCAGTCGCTGTCGTTCTCGGTGCGCGGCCAGGGAACGCTCGAGCAGCTCACCCGGTTCCTGTTCGATTTCTATCGCGCCGACCATCTCCACCAGATTCAATCGCTCGGCATCACGCCGCTGCGGAACCAGGGGAAGCTCGACCTTTCGGTCTCAATTGAAGCTCTTGTTCTTCCGGAAGCGGAGCGGACCGACAGTCTCTCCGACAAAACATCTCCGCGCTTTGCGGCGCGACAGATCGCCGACTATCGCGTCATTCCGCAGAGAAACCTTTTCGGTGCAGGTGGCGGCGCATCCGACCCGGCTGCACAGACCTGGCTTTCCGGGGTAACAGCGAAAGACAGTGAACCTGAGGCCTGGTTCGATCTCCGCGCGACAAACAAAACCGTTCGACTTCGCACCGGCGATCGACTCGAGATCGGCGATTTCCTCGGGACGATCGTCAGCATTCAGGATTCCGATGTGCTGATCGAGTCGGATGGCGAGCAGTGGCTGATTTCCGTCGGCGAGAATCTCGACCAGGCATACGCGGTCCCCCGCGAAATCGCACTCCCCTGAACGGCTGCTATCCCTTCGAGACGATTCCCCGGCCCTGCCCTTTAAGCCATACGCACCAGGAATTTGCGAACGCGGCAGTCTCCGCCGTGAGAATGCAATTCATCCGGCCTGGCGCGTTCGGGATGCACTAACTGGCCTTGATGCGTCGGGCGACTTTGCGTACCATCCCGCCCCTCTCCATAGACGGCGAGTTGCGGCCATCTCTCCAATGCCACCGCAAATCGCACCTTTCCCCTTCGATCTTCCACACACTGAGACAATTCCGTGCCAAGACTCTCGCAACCACGAGCGTCCGCGCGTCTCCAGTTGGACGTGCGCGCCTGTCTGCGCGCCGCTGTCGTTCTTGCTGCCGTCGGCTGGCTGGCATTCCTCACATGGGCTCCCGCCACGGCGCAATTCGCCGAACCCGGCAGCGAAACCGAGGGAACGGACAATGCCTCCGCCGCCGGCGACGACTTTCACTCGTACAAACTCGAACACAAGTCGCCGCATGAAATCGAGCAGCTTCTCTCGGATCTGCTCGTCGAGTTTCGCGATGAAGTGCAGGTGATTGCCGATCCGACCGCAAACCGCGTCCTGTTACGAGGTCCCGAAAAGGCGCAAGCCATCGCGCGGCAGCTTGTCGAGTCGGTCGATCGACCGCAAGGAAGCTCGGCCAAAGAAAAGACAACACTCAAGGCCTATCGACTCCGTCCGGAAGCTCTCAACGAAGCCGCGAGCCGTCTGAAGCTGCTCTATTCCGGCAATTCCTCCGTACGGATCGCGGCAGACAGTGGAGTTTCGCAACTGCTGATCGTTGCCCCTGCGAGCATTCATCTGGAAATTGCGCGCGAACTCTCGTCGCAGATTGCCGGAACAGAATCGGCGCAGCGGACCGACCGGGACTTCAAACGAGCCCCGATCGTTCCAGCCGAGACGAACGAACGGTTCATCCGACTGCAAACGGCGCAACCCGCGCGAATCGAATCGCTGCTTCGCGATATTTTCGCGGATCGTCTGCACGCCCGCGTATCAACGAGCCCCGCGTTCACCGATTTTCAGCTCGTCGATCCGAGCGGGCTCTCGGCCGATCTCCGCGTCGACAGGACGCAGAATGGAGTCGGGATCCGCGCGAGCGAGCCATTGTTCGGACAACTCTCGCGACTGATTGCCACTCTCGACACCCCGCCGCAGGCCGCAGGCCGGAAGATCCGGATCATGCCGATCCGCCGGGCCGATCCGCGGAAAGTGCGGCAAGCCGTTGAAGCTTATCGACGCGGGACCTTGCCTCCGGGAAACAGCACCACCAACCCGCCGGGCGACGCTTCCGCAAGCCGCGACGTCTGGTCGAACGGCTCAGGAAACCGCAGAACCGAAAGGGAGTGGGTCACCCCGGTGAGTTTCCAGGAGGAGCCGGGAGCCCCCCAGGCGCCGACGGAAAGTCCCACGACTCCCGAAGAAATGTCTCCCCTCGATGCGGAATCGACGCGGCGCCGCCTGCGCGAGCTCGGTGGTGGAGTCGAGATTGAAACTCTCGACGACCTCGACGTCATCATTCTCCGCGGAAACGATCGCGACGTGGAGGAGCTTTCTCGCATCATTCGAGAGATCGAACGCCTGAGCGCGGAAGCGGAGCCGGAAATCGAAATTGTTCCGCTCAAGCACATCTCGAGCGAAGCGGCATCGGAAATCCTCGCGAAAGTGAATCTCGATCTCATCGGCGCCCGTCAGGGGCGTGCAACGGCTACAGCGCTCGTCAGCCCGAACTCGCTGCTTCTCGTCGGCTGGGGCGAAGCCATGAAAGCCCTCAAGGAACTGATCGCGAAGCTCGACCAGCCGGCCGATCCCGATTCCCAGTTCCGCGTTTTCCGCCTCAAGTACGCACCGGCCAGTGTCGCGGCGACGAACCTGCAGACATTCTTCACAGGCCGGACCGGGCTCGGCACGCGCGTTCGCGTGACGCCGGATCCCCGCACGAATTCGCTCCTGGTGCATGCCTCGCCGCGCGACATGCTCGAAATTGAAAAGCTGATCGAACGGATCGATACCGCCGACAGCGCTTCCGTCAATCAGGCGCGCATCTTCCAGTTGAAGAACACGCTGGCAGCAGATCTCGCAGCCACCTTGAACGCCGCAATCGATGCGACGCGCGGAGGTGCCGGCGCGGCAGCCGGGCAGAAATCCTCCGTGCTTGAACTCCTCACCATTGATGCCGACGGACAGAAGCTGCTCAAGTCGGGCGTTCTCAGCGACGTCCGCATCACGCCCGATCCGCAGCGCAACGCGCTCATCGTTTCGGCCCCGGCCGAAAGCATGGGCCTCATCGAGGCGCTGATCCGGCAGCTCGATGAAACACCAACGGGGACGGCTCAGATTAAAGTCTTCCGGATTGTGAATGGCGACGCGACCGGCCTTGCACAGATGTTGCGGGCACTGCTCCCCTCGCAAACGGGTAACATCGGTCCGCAGCTCGCCATTTCCGGCGGAGAAACTTCGCTCGCTCCGCTCCGCTTCGCCGTGGATCTTCGGACCAACAGCATCATCGCGACAGGATCGGCGAGCGATCTCCGCGTTGTCGAAGCGCTTCTTCTCCGGCTTGACGAAAAGGAAGTTCAAACGCGGAAGAACGCGGTCTACCGGCTCAAGAATGCACCGGCAATCGACGTCGCCCGCGCAATCAACGACTTCCTTCGCAGCGAACGAACCGTGCAGCAGGCGGCCCCTGGAAACGTCAGCCCGTTCCAGCAGATCGAAAGTGAAGTTGTCGTCGTTCCCGAACCGGTCAGCAACTCGCTCATCCTGAGCGCCACGCCGCGCTTCTTTGAAGACATTCGCAGCCTTGTCGAGCGGCTCGACGCGCAGCCGCCGCAAGTCATGATTCAGGTCCTTATCGCGGAAGTTGCGCTCAATGACGCCGACGAGTTCGGCGTCGAACTCGGTCTTCAGGACTCGCTGCTGTTCGACCGCAGCCTGCTCGGCGATCTCATCACCACTACGAACACGTCGCAGGTTTCAACTCCTTCCGGAATCCTCACCAGCACGAACGAAGTGATTCAGTCGGCGACGCAAGCGCCCGGCTTCAACTTCAACGGCACTCCGCTCCCGGATCTCGGCAACAGCGGCAGCGAACGGTCGCTCGCGACGGCCGACAAGGTCGCGGGGCAGGGGGTCTCCAACTTCGCGATGGGCCGGCTCAACAGCGAGCTCGGTTTCGGCGGGCTCGTCCTCTCGGCAAGCAGCGACAGCGTCAGCGTTCTTCTGCGCGCACTCCAGGAAACGCGACGGCTTGAAATTCTCAGCCGGCCGCAGGTCATGACGCTCGATAACCAGCCCGCGTTCATCCAAGTCGGCCAGCGCGTGCCGCGCATCGTCGGCTCGACAATCAATCAACTCGGGCAGATCAATACCATCGAGCTCGAAAACGTCGGATTGATACTCGCCGTCACACCGCGGATCAGCCCGGACGGCATGGTCGTGATGGAAATTGATGCGGAGAAGTCCGAGCTCGGCTCGGAAGCGGATGGAATTCCGGTTTCAGTCTCCGCCGACGGAACCGTCGTCCGCTCGCCGCGCATTGATCTCACCACCGCACAAACGACCGTGAGCGCCACCGACGGCGAGACGATCGTCCTCGGCGGACTCATCACCAAAGGAAGCTCGCAGATTCACCGCCGTGTCCCCTGGCTCGGCGACCTGCCCCTCATCGGTCGGCTCTTCCGGTTCGACAGCCTGATCTCACGGCGAACGGAACTGCTCATCATCATGACGCCGCACGTCGTTCGTAACGCCGAAGACGCGGAGCGGATCAAGAAGGGCGAAACCGCGAAGATGCATTGGACTTGCGCGGATCTTCACAAGCTGCACGGCGACGGCAGCCTCTGCAATGATCCGAACTGCCCGGTCTGCGACGCACAGATTCCGGTCATCTATCCCGATGCGAACCCGCGCGGCCAAACCAGCGGCGGCACCGGCAAGGAGGGATCGGCCACCGACCCCAAACTCGAACCGGCAATACCCGAATCGGGTGTTCCCGCCGATCTCCGGCCGCACGGTGAAGCGACTCCCCCACCGGCTCCACCCGCGGCACCCGATCAAGGACAGGCTTCCTGGCAATCCGGCCTCAATCCGACGCCGACGCCTCTCGCGAAGAAAATGGCGGAAATTCAGCAGAAGCAACAGCAGTCGGGGCAGACGCCAACCGTCGAAGAAGTCGGTCCGTACATTCCGAACTTTGACGAGCAAGGTTTCCCACCCGCCCCGTTGCCCGATTCAGAGAGTGAACGAGCCATCGACAACGGACGGGTACGTCAAACGTCCGGCAAGTCGACGAACTCCTCGAAATCGAAGCCGATCGCCACATTCCCACCCGGCTGGCGGAAGTAACACCCAATGCGTTCAAGCGGCGGCGAAACCCGTATCAGAAAACTGCAGCACATCATACCGATGCCGCGGCGCGGCATTTCGGTCATAGCGCTCTGCGCGGCGATGTCACTTCCGTTCATCGTCGGCTGCACTCCGCTCAATCTCTCGAAGAGCTGGCCGTGGTCGAAAGACGATTCAAAGCCGGTCATCCCGACGGAAATGACCGTCATCTGGACCGACACCACGCTCAACCAGATGGGACGCCCTTCCGTTCGAGGTTTCGGCGGACGGCTGATGTTCTACCGGAAAGACAATCAGACGCCGGTGACGGTCGATGGCCGAATCACCGTCTACGCCTTCGATGAATCCGAAGATCGCGACCCGAACGCGGGGCCCGCCAAGAAATACGTCTTCAACCGCGATCAGCTCTCGCAGCATTACAGTGAATCGAAACTGGGCCACTCCTACAGCATCTGGCTGCCGTGGGACGAAGTCGGAGGTCCTCCCCGTCAGGTGAGCCTCATGATTCGTTTTGAACCCGAGAACGGCGCTGCCATCGTCTCGGAAAGTTCGCGGCAGCTTCTTCCGGGAATCTCGCGCGAAGGCAAGGCGACCGAACGATTCGCAAAGACGAAGGTCGGCGCAGAACGCGGCCCGTGGCATCTGACGGCGAAAGCTGACGGCGAGATCACGCAGGTCAGCCACGAGACAACGGCTTCCGACCGGTGGGAAACCGATATCAGCCTTCCGGCACCCGAGAAGCCGAAGCTGGAAACAATCACGATCGATGTGCCGAACCAGTTTGCCGAACAGCACCTGACCGCTCACGGCGCATCGGGCTATATCGACGTGAATCCGAATGAATTCACCATGCCCACTGACGTCTCGCCGAACGCGGTGCAGCCGGCTTCGGTCACTCCTGCGGAAGCGGCGGCGTCGGCGGCACCGGCGGGCGCACGACCAGCTGGTTCCGCACTGTCCGCACCCCCGGTTCGAAAAGCACCAGAGCCTCGGCTACGGACCGATCGTTTGCGGAAGCAACCGTTCCGCGCATCGTGGCCGTCTCACCTTCCAGAGACACCTCGATCTGACCGAAGCGATCTCTTGCAGAGTCCTCCCGCAGGTGCCGCTCAATCTCCACCTGCACCGACTTCGTATCGCGCGGAGTAATCTCGAAACCGACTTCGAGTTTCGGATCGTACATGTCGGCTTGCCGGCGCGGAGTGCGCGGCTGATTCACGCTGCTCGTGATCGGCGGGGGTGTCCGCAAGCCAACTGTCGTCGGCGCGACGTTTCCCGTGGCAGTTCCTTCGAGCGATCCGACGAATCCGCGCGGATCACGCGAATCGGTCCCGATGAACGCTCCCCGTCGCCGGTTGCCCCGCAGGTAACGCTCCGTTCCGGAGATCGTGCCGGAATTCTCACCCAGGCTCCCCGGGCCGGGCCGGGGGCCGAGCGATGAGTTCCCCAGAGAGCGCGAGCCGAACATCTGGGCGCGCGCCTCGTCGACCGCTCCGGTCAAAAACAAAATGGCGATGGCAGCGGCGCACAAACTTGTTCGCATTGCAGAGTCTCCGTCCCATCGTATCGGCCGGGGCGAATTGCGGATTTCAATCTCTTGGTTCACGTTCTGGTTGCGCGACGACGGGACTGCTCCCCACGGGAAATCAGCTGCAATAACCGGCAAACCGGCGCAACCGTCAGTTACGAGTCATTTTACTCGGTCCGCAGCATCCCGTCAGCTTCTGGACTGTTGAGCGCATCGCTCGAGCACTCTTTCCGTCCGCAGCCCGGGTGAATCCGATCCGGGCGCAATCCCCGCAAAAGCTGACCGATTCGTTCGCACAATCCGGAAACCACTTGACAGAACCACCGCGGCGTGTCACTGTACTATCTCAATAGTACACAGGAGGCCGAGATGTTCCTGCACATTGACCCATCGAACGGGCTGGCGATCTACGACCAGATCGTTCGGCAGATCAAATTCGCCGTCGCGGGCGAGGCGATCCAGCCGGGCGAAATGGTCCCCTCCGTTCGCGAAATGGCACGCGAGCTGGCCGTCAACCCGAACACGGTGTCACGCGTCTATCGCGAACTGCAATCGGAAAACGTCCTCGAGACGGTCCGCGGCACAGGGCTTGAAGTGACCGCCCGCGCGCCGGAACGCTGCCGCAAGGACCGCATTGCCCTCATCCGCGAGCGGTTCCGTTCCGTCATTCTGGACGCAGCGCAGAGCCGCCTGGAACTCTCCGAAATCCGCGCGCTGGCCGACGAAGAACTCACGAGACTCGAAAACAAGAGGTCCGCCCGATGAAGCCGATCTTCGAACTCAGCCGTGTGAGCAAACGCTACGGGAACCAGGTCGCGCTCCACGATGTCTCACTTTCCGCCGGCCCCGGCGTCGTCGTCGCCCTGCTTGGCGAGAATGGCGCGGGAAAAACGACCTCG
>JBFWWA010000006.1:0-23479 GCA_050246455.1 Planctomycetaceae bacterium | reverse complement strand
GTTCGTTCATCAGGTGTTCAGCGACGGAAGTGAGCTTCGCCTCGGTGTAGCGTGCGGCGGCCGCGGGCAGGCCGATGATCGATCCTAAATTTCCCTGACCGTCGACGAGCGGATACCGGAGGCTGAAACTTTGTGCGAGGCGGACGAGTGTGTCGTAGACGGAGGCTTCGCCGTGCGGATGGTAGTTTCCGGTGGTATCGCCGCAAATCTTCGCAGACTTACGCGGCTTGCCGTCGGCGGTGAGGCGCAGGTCATGGTAGAGAACGTAGAGAATGCGGCGCTGCACCGGCTTGAGCCCGTCGCGTACGTCGGGGAGTGCCCGGGACGTGATGACGGAGAGAGCGTAGTTCAAGTAGCGGCGGCGCGTTTCCTGGCTGAGCGAGACGTACTGAATCCGGTCGGAGCCGTCGGCCGCCTGAGTGCCGTTGGCACCGTTGGGAGCGCCTTCGAGCTTGGTGCGTTTCCTCGCCAAAGCTGATCCTCACAATCCGTAACCGGCGGGTCCAATGGCCCGAACGGGAGGTCGTTTTTCTGGTCGTCAAACTGTAACGATCGAGTCGACTTTTCACGACTGATCGGCGGGTCGGATTGTAGCAGTTCTGTCGGTTGTGTTACAGGCAGTTCCGGTTGTAACGCTTTCTCCGGCATGGCATTCGGGAAAGCGTGCCGATCCGGTACGGTGCGTGTCAAAAGACTGATCGGATTGTTCGTTACCAGCCGAAACCTTCTACTGATTCGCGACCCGAGCCTCACGGATGAGTGCCACAGAGGGGGCCCGAATTGATCCGCGTGCGGGTCCGACCGGCTATTGACCCAGGGAGGGAAACGATGGCTCGATTTCAGCTTCGAGCGGCTGCGCTGAGTGTGATTCTTTCGGCTTGTGCATTGCAGTCGGCTGGGGCTCAGGAACCGAATCAGGTTCCGATGACCGCTCCGGCTCCGTTCGAGACAAGCGGCGCGCAACCGATCATGAATGTGCCGCAGCGTCAGACGGCTCAGCCGGTGTTCTACCAGGGTGGCGGTTCGGCGCCGATGACGATCACGCCGCCGTCGGTCACACCTCCGTCTCCGTCGATGGACGTGACGACGCAGGGAGTGCCGGCTTACCCGTACCTCAACGCTCCGATGTACTCATCGCCTCGCCAGAACGTTCCTTACCAGGTCGGCGGCGCGGTGATTACGAACCAGGCCCTGTATCCGCAGGAAATGCTCTGGGCCCACAAATACAAGGCGATGTACCCGCCGTACTACTACAAGGTCCGCGGCCACTGGAAGGTGACGCCGTTCGGTGTGTGGCAGTGCGAAGGCTGGAAGCTGCAGGGAACCGAAGTGAAGGTCAACTACAAGTCCCACATCGGACTCACCTCGGGCTTCTGTCCTCCGGTCGTCCGCTAACAAGAACCCAGATTCGTCCGGGGACCGCCGGACGAGGAAACGATTCGAGAATTTCTTCAACCGGAAAATGAATATGCGCACGATTACCTGGAGCCTGAAGGGGATACTTCTCTCCGCCGGTCTATTCCTCGTCTTCACGCCGGGAATGGCACGGGCCGAGGATCAAGCGGTCGGCGTCGTCCGCATCACCGACGGCAGAGCCGGTCAGAACGTCCAGCAGGTCAACAACCCGACGGTCGTTGACCAGGGAACGATCGTAAACGGGACGGTGCCGAACGGAACCGTCGTTTCGGTCGAGGAATGTCCCCCGGGCTACGGCGGCAAGCACAACTCGCCGAGCCGATTCGGTTACTTCAATCCGACCGGCGGCGACGGACACGGCGTTCCCCTCTGCCAGCATTACGGCATGGACTACGCCGTCAATCCGGAGTACTTCGATCGGCGCGACGGCCGCCTCTTTGCCGCACAGGGTTACGGCGTTCCGATGGCCGTGCCTCTGGCGCCGAACGTCGGCTACACCTACAACTACGGCTGGGGCATTCCATCGAGCCGGCTCACTCCGGTCTCGCGGTTCGTGCCGCACCCGAACTACCTCCGCCAGCAGTCGAACGCGATCTCTCATTGAGACAAGCGACGAAACTTTTTCTCTGACTTGATGTGAATTTCTGCGACCCGATCAGGAAATACGACGATGCCCAAGAAATCCCTCAAGGCCCTGGCAGCGGCAGCTGTTCTCGGTCTGATCTCCGCGCAGAGCACCGGCCTCTTCGCCTACGATGAGCCCGTCGGCGTCGCACGCATCAACGACGGCACCACCTACGTCAACGGCGATTGCGAATGCGAAGGTGGCCAGAAGCACTGCCACCTCCCGCTCGCCGCGTTCGTGCATCCCGATGGCGTGACGTACTCGCCGGGACACGGATTCCGCCGTCCGGAAGTGATTCACATTCAGCGGAACCCGGTGGAATACCGCCGCTACTGGCCTTCGAAATGGTACGGCGAACCCGGATCGGGAATTTCCGGCCCGACGTTCCCGATGGTTTACACGCCGACCGACACGACTCAACTCGGCTTCTACTACCAGCGCGTGCCGACCTGGCGTCCGAACCCGGCGATGATTCCGCCGCGCCCGTGGCCGTCGCAGTGGCATCGCCGCGAAATCGGGCCGGGGTATTACGGTGTCGCCGGCACTTACGGCGAAGTGATTACCACGGAGCCCGTTCCCGCGGCTCCGCAGCAAGTCAGCCCTCCGATTCAGTCCCAACCTGTTGCCCCGCCCGCGTCGCCGGTTGTCCCCCCGGCTCCGCAGGCCTTCATCGGTCCTGCTGAAGACTCGGGAACCTGAGCACTCACAGGCTTCCTCGATCTGAACAAACGGCGGAGAGCTTCTCCGCCGTTTTTCATTTGGAGAACGACGACCGCAACTCTTTTTCGAGCTGGTCGAACTTCCGTTTCAGCTCCTCGCCGCCGAGTTCCGGGTAAAGCACGCGCGTGACGCGCAGGATCTTCCGGCATTCCTCCATCTGCTCGAGCTTGAAGCAGCACCACGCGATGTAATAAGACGCCTCGAGCCACTCGCGCGTCCCTTTCTTCTGCTGCGCTTCGATCTGCCGCCAGTAGCCGAGCGCTTTCTCGATGCAGGCGTCGGTGCCGCATTCGACGAGAAGATTCGCAACGATGCGGACAGTTTGCGGGTTGCGCGGGTCCGATTTCAGCAGCAGCTCATACGCACCGATGGCTTTCGTCGGCTGCCCGGTGGCCATGTAGGCTTCCGCTAACGAGCGTTGAAGCCTCTGAAGTTCCAGCGGAGCAAGTTCGCCACGGCGATGGGCAATTTCCTCGGACGCTTTCAATTGCAGATCGGCGAGGCCGCGGCGCGCCACCGGCTCCACGCGCGATGAAGCGGCTGCGAGACCGTCGAGCACGCTGAGCACCTCGCCCGGGCTCGCTGTCGACAGCTTGCGGATGAACTCGTGCGCTTCGCTCAGTCGGTTCTGGCCGGCGAGTGAAACTATCCGCAGACGTGCCGCGGTCGAGACGATCGCCTTCCATGTCTCGCGCGTTCGCAGGATCTCCGGGTCGGTCTCGGTCGCAAAGTCCGGGGGGCTTGCCAGGGTCCGTTCGAGGAGTCGATCGGCTCGGGCATAATCGGGACTTTCCCGATTCATCCGAATCCGCGCGAGACGAAGTGCCACCTCCGCCTGCTGCACTCCGAGGCGGGCCGGCTCGTCCGGGAAATTCGATGCGAACTGATCGAGCCGGTTGATCGCTTCTTTCTCGACGGCGTCGCGCGGCAACTTTTGCCGGTCGAGATCCGCCAGAATCTGTTCGTAACAGCGCGCCGACGAGGCCTTTGCATCGAGTCCGTGGGGATGATTCAAGGGGACTTCCTCGTACAGCTTGAGCGCTTCTGCGTAGGCCCCCTGCCGTTCTTTGTATTCGGCAAGCAGAAACGCGGCTTCGACCGCGGTGGCGTGCTTCGCGTACGTCTCTCGATGGGCAATGAGTGCCCGCGCGTACTGTTCGCCGTCGGTCGGCGAACGGGATTTGTCGAACATCCGGCCGGCACACCAGGCCCAGAGCAAGTGGGCCTCCGCGGCTTTCGCGCCATTGGGATGTTGGTTCGCGGCCTCTTGAAACGCGGACGCGGCATCCGCGAGACGTCCTTCATCGAGCAGGATCGAGGCACGCGTGAATGCAAACTCCTGAGCCTGGTCGGCGCGACCCTCTCGAGTTGCGATCGCCGCCGCCGCGCCGAATTCTTCGATCGCCTGAGCGGCGTTGCCCGAAACGAGCGAACCTCGCGCCTTCCGGGCTGCTTCTGCAAGCGCTCCTCCGAAGTCGGCGGCTTCCTGGACTCCCGCCGCGAGGGTGCGGCAGCGAACGGCCCAGTAACCTCCGACGTCGCGATCGGCCCGTTTGACCTGAGCCTGAATCTGGTCGAGAATCTCCGCCGCGAGGGGTGCATCCTTCGGTTCTTTCTCCGTCGCATTCTTCCAGAGCGCCTTCAACGTCTGAAGTTTCACGTAGAGCAGTTCTCCCGAGCTGCCGTCGTGAGCGCTCTCGTGCTGCGTGATTGTGCTGAGCGCATCGTCGAGTTTGCCGTGGTCCAGCATGGTCAGCGCTCGCTGTGCGACGACTTGTTCCAGCAGATTGGTGGGAGGAGAGGCTTTCTCGATCGCTGAGAGCATCGAGAGCGCTTGCCTGAAATCTCCACGCAGCCGCTGTGACTCCGCGAGGCGAAGCTGGCTGGGCGCGGTCAGCTCATCGCCCGCCGGCCCCGAGGCGACCCGTCGCAGCCATTCGTCCGCTTCGACGAGCGACGCAACCTGCTCTCCGGTGCCGCGCGGAAAGAGCTTGGCACGTTCGATCTGTGTGACTCCGAGTGCGAAGCGAACCGAGTTCAGCAGCGCACGGATCTCATGCGGCGCCAGTTCGCCCGGAGTTCGATTCGCGCGCGCCACGTCGGCGCGAGTCCGCTCCGCCAGTACCTGTTCGACCGTCATCAGCCGGGTCGAGGCGTCGTCGAGAGTTGCGATCGTCTGTTTACGCAGCTTCTCATTGTGCGGGAACAGTCCCGCCTGCCAGCGGAGAAACTCACCGCGGCCGGCCGGGATGAGTGCGCGTTCCGTTTCGAGGAGCGGACGGAGCGGATTGGGGGGCGAAACGGCCAGAAACGAGTCGAGTCCCTTGAGGGCACGATCGTACAGCTCCGCACTTTCTTCCACTCCCGTATACTTCGCGTGCTCAGCGAGTGTACGCGACAGTTCGACGGTCAGCCGGGCGCGCAGCTCGTCCGAAACTCCGGGAGCTGCCAGCCGGTCGATGCAATACCCTTCTGCAACGCTGAACAGGCGCCGCAGTCGGAGCTGCTCGAAGTAGGTCGACGTGACGTCATCCGCGGACGCGGCAGAGGTTGCGAGCAGGAGCACGACGGTTCCGGCGAGCAGCCCGCAGGTGCGGCAACGGGGGCTAGAGCGCATCGCATTGCTGCGATCGCTTGATGCACCGCGAGACGTTGTCGAATCGAAACGCATCTCCCGCTCCACCGGGACTTCCACTCGGGCATGAGTGACGATATGTCACATGGCGCATGTCGACAAGGTCGAGTTGAGCGGGAGCAGGGTCGATGGCGGCGTTGCAGCGGTTCGTCCGACGGGGCTTGCTCCGAGAATCCGCTTGAGAACGGTTACAGAATTCCGAATTCGGCGAGGTCGGTTTCTTTGAGACGCGCGCTTGCCGCCGCTTCCTTCAGCTTGCCGACGACGAAGTGCTTGTGGTTCGCGACCGCCTGTTCGGAAATTCCGAGTCGCTCGGCGACCATCTTGTTCGGCCAGCCGAGAACAAACAGCAGCTCGATGCATTCGAGCCGCTCGTACTCCCTCCGCGCGATCCACGATTGAATGAGTCCATCCAGACAGCGCGCGATGACCTCTTCCTCAGCCACGCGCCGCTCGCCGCTGCGGACGAGGCTCGATGCGGCACGATCGTTTCCCGCCGGTTCGGCTCCTCGACCTTCGGAGTCCGGCAGGAAGAGCGGAATCGTGGGGCGTCGCCCTTCGCGGCGGAGGACGTCCGTCAGTTTGTGCGCGGCGATCGAAAAGAGATATGACTCCAGCGGCGTGTTGTCGTCGTAATTCGGCAGGCTGACAAGAAACCCGAGAAACGTTTCCTGAACGACGTCTTCACCCGCCGCGCGCCGTCCGAGCCTCGCTTCGACGAAGGCAAGGAGCCGACCTTCGTAACGCGCGATGAGATCTTCCCACGCTTGCGAATCGCCCGCCCGCACAGCCGCGATCAACAGTTTTTCCGCGTTGTCATTCGGCATGAAGGCCAGCGTCAGCGATCGGGTTTCAGCGGTCCGCCGGGTGATGAATCTTGCAGATTCATGTGCGGAGTTGCAGTGAAGCCGGTCGGTGTTGAAGAACGGAACTCAAATCACCGCTGCGGCGGCGACCCCCGCTGCAATGATGAGCGAAACGGCGGCGACTCGCAACCGCCCGCGGTAGGCCCCTTTTGTCCGGTCGTCGAGCCTCAGGTAACCGGAGAGTGTCCCGAACAGCAGCGTGAGAAATCCGCCGAATGCGCCGAGTCCCTTGAGGCGTTCATTGACTGCGCCGGCGGTCCATTCGGCGCGGAAGTCGTTGTAAACCTCCGGGGAGATTTCGACCTGATAGTAAACGCGCTGCACTTCAAACGGCGTGCCGGATGTTGAAGAACGGCGTTCGATCCGTTCGTTGTATTGATTGCGAATCGCGGTGCGCTTGAGCTGCTCCGGATTGACGACGTTGTGAAAAGTTCCCGGATAATTCGCCCGGAGGTCCGCCTCGGCGATACGGACCGCTGCCATCAACGCCTGTTCCTGCGCTTCGTCGAGCGAAGCGAACTGCTGGCTCGATGCAACGTAGAAGCGACTCTCCTTCTGCTCGTAGTAGCCGCGCTGCACCCAGTCGGGGAGGGGGGCCGCCGGCTTCGCGAGAGTTGCCGGCGCCGGTTGCGGAACCGCTGCAGCATCCGGAGTTTTCGGCGCCGGGCTTTCCGGCTGAGCGCTGGGCGGTGCCGGTGTTGTGGATGTCGGCGCGACCGGAGGTGTTGCCGACGTCGGCTCGATAAGAACTGAAACGGCCGGCGGGACCTGGGGTGTTGCCGCGAGCTCCCCGTTCGCTGAATTCGACAGGAGGGTCGGTTGGGCCGACGCAATCGATTCAACCGCGGGAACCACGCGGGATGACTTCGCAACTGCAAGATAGCTGACCCAGAGTACGACCATGGCAACGGGAATCAGCCAGATCATCGATACGATTCCGAGCAACAGGCCGCGCATTGAGACGGTCGTGCCCTGCTGTTTCAGCCAGACCTGAATGGCAATCAGCACGCCGAAAATCGCGAGTACGAGCACAAGTAACAGCGACCAGCTGGGAACTGAAAAGTTCTGCGGCGTCTGAACGTTGGCCGACACTGCTGATACCGGCGGATTGAACGTCTCGCGTTGTTGAGGAAACTTGACGGCGGACGCCGCCTGATGGTTGAGCTTGACCTGGTCGGGAAAATCTGCGGTCACTGTTGCCGGCCGCTGCTCGTGCTTCCAATGCGGTTGCTTCGAAAGGAACGCGAGGCAGATTGATGCGATCGATGGGAGAACGAACATCAGCAAGACGACCGCGGTGGCGCGAACGCCGCCGGAGACGTTGAGCGCCCGCAACCAGGCATTGAATCCAATGACCAGACCGGTGATCACGGCAAAGCCGACGACTAGAATGCCGAGCAAGTTAACAGCCATGCGGCACCTCCATCAGCGCATTGCGGTCGCTTTGCGGCACCCACGCGGCGGAAATCTGCACGATGCTTGAAATTGCAGCGGCCAGAGTGACGCCCCAGACTTGCGGAAACATCCAGACCGTCACAACCGCCAGTGCACACAATGTTGTCAGCAGGACCGACATCGGGCGGAAGCGACGCTTCCGGAACGAATCGGCATGCCACCACCAATGACGGAGTGCGAACAGTGCGCCGAAGAAGACGAGGTATGCGGCGTAGGTCGGCTGGTTTCCGTTGCCGTTCGTTGTCGGACTGGTCAGCGGCACCGGGCCGAACGATTTGAACATGTAGTCGGTGATGCGGGCCGGGCCGTACGCGTTGAAGTCGCCTCGGCTGTACTCTTCGATGAACAGAGCCTGGTCGAGTCCGAACGCGGCGGCTCCGATTGCCAATCCGAGCAGGAGGAACAGGAGCCGCCGGATAAAACCGTCGATCTTCCGTCCTTCGGTAACCTTCGACAGCGTGAGAATGCCCCACGAGGCGATCAGCGTCGTCGCCCCGAAAAAGCCGGCTTGTGCCGAGTTGCGGAGAAACGTCGTGAAGCTCGCAATCACCAGGACCAGCACGGCCGTGCAGAGGCTTGCCAGCGCGAGCGACCCGGTGAGCTCCGTCATGCGCTGCCGCCACGAAATTGTGCGCAGCGTCTCGGGAGTGAGCGGCACGGGCTTTTTCGGTTTTTGCGGCGGCACGACCGCAAGCTTGACCGCGGCCGGCGGTGGAGCATTGAGCGGAGCCGGTTGTGCCGGGATCGGTGCGCTCTGCGGCCCGTTTTGAGGACTCACATACTGCGGTCCTGGAGGGGCGAACTGGGCAACGGTGGGGCCTTTGAAGAATCGATAGACGCCGTAGCCGATCGCAGCGAGAAAGGCGGTCGTCGAGCTCACGCCCGAGAAGACGATTGCCCGCATGCCTTCAGAACTGAGGAGCGCGAAGAGCAACACGGCGGCGGCGATCAGGATTTGCTGCCTGTCGCGAGGATGCTCCTGATGCGGTTTGCCGTCAGCGGCACGTCCGGCTTCCGGTGTTCCGGCGAAATGCGCATGATGTCCATTCGGCTGTCCACCGCACCATTTCTGAAACGGTCCCTTGCGCGCGGCGCTCCGCATTCCTTCCGCCCAGTGCTGGGCCTGCCGCGCCGCTTCCCGCGCGTGCCGGGCCACATCCTGCGCGTCCCGTTTGACCTGCTGCTTCCAGTCGTACGGCGGGGGCGGGGGCGGGATCGTTCCTCCGCGCTGCGCGGCCGACGAATCGGCAACAGTATGGCCGATGAACGACTCGTTCGGGATGTCTCGCGGAATATCGAATCCACGGATTGCCTTGCGGAAATCCTCGAGCATGCGTGCGGCACTCGGCGTGCGGCGCAAGGGATCTTTTTCGAGCGCCTGTGCGACGACCGATCGGAGCCTCATCGGAATCTGGGAAAGATCGGGCCGTTCGGAGAGATGCTTCATCAGAATCTCGCCGGCCGATTCTCCGCTGAACGGAACGCGGCCGGTGAGGAGTTCGTAAAGCATGATTCCGAGGCTGTAAGTGTCGACCTCGCGGCCGTACCGTCCGTGCGCCACCTCCGGCGCCATGTAGTAGACCGTGCCCACGCTCTGCGTCTGCGCGCTGCGATGACTTTCCGAGATGAACTTCGAGAGGCCGACGTCGCCGATCTTCACCACGCCATTTTCGATGAAGACGTTTGCGGGCTTCAGGTCGCGATGGACGATGCCGCGGTCATGCAGGAAGGAGAGCCCTTCCGACATTCCGGCGAGCCATCTCTCGACCTCGTCCATCGGCATTCCGTGCGGATGGTCTTCGAGGATGTGGTTCAGGCTTTTTCCGGAGATGTACTCCATGACGACCCAGTGGTCGCCGTCGTTATCGGTGCGGATGTCGAAAATTGTGACGAGGTTCGGGTGCTTGAGGTTGAGGCATTGGCTGACGCCGCGCAGCTCCACGTCGAGATGCTGGCGGAGCAGCTTGAGCGCAACTTCCTTCCCGGCGTCCGACAGCGCGTAATACACCTCGCCGAACCCGCCACGGTGAATGGCGCGCTTGATGGTGTAACCATCAAGAGGCTTGGATTCGGGTTGGAAGGTGAATTTCATCGTCTTACCGCCGCGTGTCTTCAGTTCCTGATTTTCGTCGACTTCCGGCCGTTCCGGCAAGCAGATTGTCTCCGGTGCCATGATTATCGCCCGTATGTCTGGATGCGTTCGGGTCTGCGGACGAGGTAGTAGAGCAGCGGACCGACGACAGGGACGAAGAGAATGACCAGGACCCAGATCAGTCGATCGTAACCGGGCGAAGGTTCACGGGTGATGCAATCGACAAGCATCCAGCAGAGAAACAGAAACGACACGACGGTCAGCAGCGACGAAATCGTGACGAAAATCACCGTGAACAGCAGCTCGATCATCTGTTCGACTCCACCCGCGTTCGTTGTTCATTCCCGGCGTCGTGCCGGCGTTTCCTAAACCGTCTCTTCAATTCGGAATCGGAGATCGAGCCCGCTCACCACTTCCCCGGGCTCGATCACGCTGCTCTCACCGGCGTCCCTGCCGTTGATCATCAGATTCGACTGCGACTTGCACCAGAACTTTCCCTCCTTGCGATACAAGAGCAGCGACTCGGTCCATTCCGGGCATCGAATGTGATTGTCTCGTCCCGGTCCCAGCAGGCAGTTCTGGTCGAACAGGATCACTCCATCCACGCTCTGCGCGGGACGATGGTCGCTTTCGAAATTCAGGACCGCTGTGGCACTCAGGACAGACGGAGTTCGAAACCGCAGTTTTGCGCTCCCCCCCAGCTCGATGATGTAATTGTTGCTGAGCGGCGCTGCAGACTCGACCACTCTGTCCGACACTTTGACCTGCGCATGCGCTTCGAGCACGTATCCCGCTTCGCCTCGTGTAATTGTCGCGTGTTTCCGCGAAAGGTTCGCAAAAAGGGAGAGGTCGACGGCGCCCTTGTCGTGACTCGGCCCGCCGATGGTGACCCGTTCCCCGAGGCAGAGCAGATACGCCCCGACCCCGTCGATCCAGATCGTGTAATGGCCGGAGTTGTTCACGACGTTTGACGTCCATTCCTGGGGTGAAACCAATGCCGTGACCATGCGGATGCCCCGACTCGTTCCCGATTTCCCGCTGGATCTACAGTAACGTTTCGCCCGACGAAACGGTTCACAGCCGGTGCAAAAAACTTCCTGGTCGACCGTTCTCCCCTCCCGAGTTCCGGCAACGGGCCCGCTTTCGTGCCCGTTGCCGCGTTTCTCGGGGAATTCAGGAGACGGACGTCCGGTCGCTACCGATCAGATTCCAGGCTTTTGAGCCTGCACCGCCACTGCCGGAGCATCTGCCGGTTTCGGCTGCTCGTTGAAGTAGGCGTTGATCTCTTCGGTGACGTTCTCGACCGGCGGCTCGGGGGCGGCGGATTCGACCGGAATCAGGCCGACAAACTTCCCTTCCGCGTCGAGCATCTTCTCTTTGACGTCGAGCTGCTTGTTCAGCTCGCGAATCAGCTTCTTGACTCGCGTCAGCTCGGAATCGTCAATTTCGAGCGAGCTGACCGTTTCCGCCGCCTGCAGGGTCTTCATCCGGGCTTCCAGCTGTTCGACCTGTACCTCGAGATCCTTCTTGGCGACGAGCATCTCGTCCAGCTTCTGCTCGTGGGCCCGGAGCGATTTCTGGCGGGCCAGCAGAATCTCACGGTCGCGCTTCAGCGTCTCGTCGGCTCCCTTGTAACGGGTGAAGCGCTGTGCGAGGTCGTGTTTGACTTCGTTCGGCGTGTAAGACCGGCTCGCGTACTGGAAGGTCGCTCCTCCCTTTTCGAGGTCGGCCTTGAGCGACATCATCGCCTCCTTCTGGCGTGCCAGCTCGCCGCACTTACGATCGACGTCCTTCGTCATGTGCTCAATGTCGACCTGCTGCTCGGCGATGACATGCATCGATTCCCGGATTTCCGGAATGAGCTGCTCGACCATCGCGCGGGCTCGTTCAATTTCAAACTCGATCGGAACTTCGCTTTTGACGGCGCCGCGCACATGTTTTCCGGCCGTCCTTGCGTAACTGCAGAGGTCCCGTCCGAACAGGAACGCTCCGACCGCGATGAACGCCATGGATCCCAATATCGCCTTCTTGATCATGACCTTGACTCCTGGACTCTTGCCCGAAACTCGATCTCCCCTTGACTCCCCGGCGACAGGCACAAGCCGGCCACCCTGCCCCCTCATTCGCCGACCGGGGAGGAATCTTGAGGGAATTTCCAAGGAAATGGGGGAATGGAGTCGGGCCGGCCGTTTCGGAGCCGGAAACGGGATCATTCTCGCAGCGGGGGGCTGGTCCTTCCGCCGGTTTTTGCGGCCGGTTGGGCTGCTGATTGGGAGCGGTCGGCTCTCACGACGGTGGGGTGAGAATTGCGGCTGGCGCAAAAGATAATCCCACCGGCTGCGGGTGGTGGGATGGTGCAGCCGGTGGGATTCGGGATGGCAGTCGCTTCGAAATCGTTGCGGAAGGCCGAGCGGATTACTCCGTGACTTCCATCAGAAGCTTCGGCGGGGGAACGTTCGCGGCGATCTGGCTGAACGCTGCGAGGAGTTCGTCCTGCATCGCTTCGATGCTGGTATTGCCGGGCACGACCATGCAGATTCCGCCGCCGGCATTGGCGATGGCTTGCATCATGGCCACGTCCGCTCCGGCACCGACGGCCAACGTGTGGATCGTGAATCCCTTATCGATCGCACGCTTCGCCTGATAGAACGTGTACTGCACGTTCGTGTCGCTGCTGGTGTAGTCGGCATCGCCGTCTCCGTCGGAGTCGGTGAGTGCCGCCCAGTTCCATCCGCCCGGAAGCGACCAGCCGCTCGGCTTTCTGTTGGCGATACCGTCGGTCATCAGGAGGATTGTGGGACGCGCACCGTAACGACCGTGGTCTTCGAGCAGGGTGATGGCGTCCTTGATGCCGTCGCCGATGTTCGTTTCGCCGTCGTAGTGAGCGGCCTGCTTGTGCTTCTGAATCTTGTCGATGTCCATGTGGTTTCCGGTGATGAGCTCATCGCCGAGGTCCACGGTTTCCTCCAGGTCCGCTTCGTCGAGACCGGTCATGATCTTCGAAGTCGTTCCGTACACGACCAGTCCGAGGTGGTCACCGAACTCGAGGCCGTCGAGGAACTCGCAGAAGAGGGTCATACCCTTCTTCATCGAGTCGAACGGCTGGTGCGGAGTCCGCCACAGGTCTTCCGACTGATTCCAGGCACGTCGGCTGGACAGCATGTAGTTCATCAGCGTGCGGTAACCGTACTTGTAGCGGTAACCGGCGCTGTTGACGTAGCTGTCGGTGCGGACGTAGTCGATGTAGGCAAGCCAGGCGTTCTTGCTGGCGGTTGCCGTGGGGAGACCCTTCATCGTGCCGTCCGAGTTCTTCCCTTCCTGCGGGAAGGGATATTTCAGACTGCCGTCCGCGTTCGTGGCGCCCAGGTTGAGGGCGTTGAACACGGTGGTGCTGTTGGTGTTGGTGTTGTTCACTCCGACGGCCGAAGTAATGCTTCCGAATCCGCCGGCCGGGAACTTGACCGTTGAAGTATTTGTAAAGGTCACGCCAGAATCGACCAATGCGTCCCAGCAATCGTCGAGTCGCGATTCGATCTGCGCCTTGGTGTTGGCGCCGATGCCGCGGAAGTGGCTGTCGTAGCCCATCGAGCCCGAGTAGTCGAGAACGACGGCGATGTCGCGGGCTTCCACGAATGCGATCGCATTCGCGGCGATGGCGACACTGTCGTTGCCGAGAACCGGAGCAAAGAACAGCTTCAACTTCGAGTCCGGAGCGCCGGCGTCTTCGTTATCGCGGCGTGCAAACACTTGCACGACGTTATACGGCGAAACGCCCCACTGAATCTCGAAGCTCGTACCGTTGTAAATGCGCTTGCCGAACCGCACGTCGGTGTCCGGATCCACGTAAATTCCGTTGAGTTCGGCCACTTCCGCAGCCATCTGCTTGGCGGCGGCAACGGCGATGCCGTTGGCGTCCTGAACGGCGTTCGGGTCGCCCGACTGGCCCGATTCCTGGCCGGCCTGCTGAACGGCGTTCGTGATTTCAGTCGCCGCAGCCAGGGCTGCCGCGTCCACGGCGTTCTGCATCCGCGTCTTCGTGAGCGAAATGACGCCGAGGTCCACGCTCAGCGCGATGAATGCCATCACCGCGACGAGGCAGAACGCCGCCAGGACCATGAAGATTCCGCGCCGCTTGTTCGACGTTTGCGGAGGCCGCGGCCGACCTCCTGATGTTTCACCGTAAAGTTTGATCATCTTCCACCTTCCCCCTGTCAACGTTGTCGATTCGAAAGCTCCTGCCCGAAAATGCATCCTCTGATTCGGCCTCAAGCGGCCGCGATTCTCATCAGCCCGCGTGACTTCTCACGGCTCGGAATGTCAGCGACGATGTCAGCGTCTGTCCGTACATGAAAGTCGACGGAAAAGTACTGACCTCGTCGTATTCGATCTCGATAGAGATCTTGAACAGTCGGTAGTTGTTGCTGGTGTTGGTCAGGTCGAACTCTTCCCCCTCGTCCTCGCCCTCGGCCGAAGTGATCTGAATGACCGCTTCTTCGCCGGGAAGGCCGGAAGCGATGAGGAAGTTCCGGACGTCGCTGATGACCTTGTCGTTCGGTGTGAAGCCTTCGGGTACGAAGTCGTTCCAGTCCATGGCCGCCAGACGGCCACCCTCGCGGACGGCGGCGGCCATGACATTCGCGGCACGGAGCGCCTGTCCTGCTTCCAGCAGCCCGATGACGAGCGTGAGGAAGACCGGAGCGATGATCGCGAACTCGACCATTGCCGCGCCGCGTCTGCTCCGATTCGTTTGTTGTTTTGTCAGTCGTTGCATTCGTCTCTCTCCGGGTCCGCCGTTATGTCACGCATTCGCAGGGTGCGGAACTATTCGTGCCGTTGGGCCGACTGTCCTCGCAGCGTCACGTTTGTGACCCATTTCGGAGGCATGATCGAAATAGCCGAGTAGGGAATTTCGACATAAACAATGAAAAGCTGCCTCGGCTCTGCATCTTCGAGCTCGATATCCGGCAGCGTTGCATATTGAATACCGGACGCGTTCACTTCGGGATCGTCAAAGGCCGAGCCGTTCTTCACGAGGACGGTGAGGTCCTCGGTGCTGACGGCGCTGCCGACGATTTCATTCACTCGCGCCACGACCTGGGCGCTCGTCACGCCGTCAACGACGCCCTCGCGCGATGCCCGTTTGGCGGCGGCGTTCAGGAGGTTGACCACCATGAAGGCGTGGCCGAACTCGATGATGGCCCACACGAAAATGAGAAACACGGGCATCACCACCGCCGTTTCCACGAGGGTGGCGCCGCCGCGTCGAGTTTCACCTTTTCGATACCGGCTTGTTTTCATCTCGATGACCTCGAGTCGTTCTG
The DNA here is from genome assembly GCA_050246455.1 of Planctomycetaceae bacterium. GTDB lineage: Bacteria > Planctomycetota > Planctomycetia > Planctomycetales > Planctomycetaceae > CAZVJA01. The sequence continues at coordinate 8,349 of JBFWWA010000006.1, read as the reverse complement.
AAAACCTGCAAAGGGGACGATGGTTTTGCGGGAGAAACGTTATTCCGCCGAAATGCAATTCCACCGCTGCGGCTTCGAGCTCCAATGTCGGAACCTCCGGCCTTTAAAACCGTAGTTCACGAATGCGCACCTGGCGGGTTGTTCCGTCAGATTCCCCTCAATTTTGTGAAATCGAGCAAAATTCCGTACCTGGAGCTCATGTTCGGGCACCGACTTCGCGGATTGGCAGCGATTCGGCAACCCGCACGTTTCCTTTTCGATTCAAATCGATGTTGCGTTTCGGCAACGTCCCCGACGGATCGCTATTTCTGGCACCGCACGGGGCGGGCAGGTATAACGGCGGAACGATCGCTTCTGCCATGGCATTTGCGTGGCGAACTTCCGAACGTGAATTTCGACGGGTAGGACAACATGATGATTCTTCGTGCTTTTCCACTGATGGCTGTCGTCGGATTCGCATGCGCACTCGGCAGCTCTGCCGAAGCTAAGGAAATGAAGGCCGGCATCGCGCGGGTTGTCATTACGCCGAGTCAGCCGACCTGGCTTTCCGGATACAGCAATCGCGACAAGCCGGCGCAGGGAAAAGTGCACGACCTGTTTGCGAAGGCGGCGGCGTTCGAATCAGCCGATGGAAAGCGATTCGTGCTCATCACCACCGATCTCGGATCGGTCTATCAGAAGCTGACCGACGATGTCTGCCGGGCCGTTCACGAAAAGCATGGGCTCGACCCGTCACAGATCGTCATCAACGTTTCCCACACGCACTGTGCGCCGGAAGTGGCTGCCGAACGAATCGTATTTCACGACCTCGCTCCGGAAGAGGAAGAAAAGCTTGCGAAGTACATCGAGAGGGAACTGACCCCCAAGCTGATTCAAATTGTTGATGCGGCGATTCAGGACCTCAATCCGGCCAAACTGCTGCTCAGCCAGTCGTCGGCGGCGTTCGGCTCGAATCGACGCCTGTTCCGGGACGGCACAGTGGTGAACGACAAGAACCCGGAAGGAGTGACCGATCACGACGTGCCGGTGATGCAGATCGTCTCGCCGGAAGGAAAGCTGCGCGGCGTCCTGTTCGGGTACGCGTGCCACAACACGACGCTCGCTTTCTACGAGTACTGCGGCGACTACGCCGGTTTCGCCCAGGAAAACGTCGAGCGGGCGCACCCCGGAACGATTGCGATGTTCGTGATGGGGTGCGGCGGCGACCAGAATCCCTATCCCCGTCATGGGCCGGAGGGGCTCGACCATTGCCGGCGGCACGGCCGTGAACTGGGGGATGCCGTCGAGCAGGCGCTCGCATCGAAGCAGACGGAAATTCAGGGGCCGCTCAAGGTCGGATTCGAGACGGTCACGCTGGAACTCGAGCCGCTCCCCCCTATAGCGCAGCTCGAAAAAGAGGCGGAAGGACCGAACGGCCATCCCCGCCGCAAGGCACGCTATTTACTGGGCGAGATCAAGAAACATGGGAAGGTTCCGCTGACTCAAACCTGCCCGATTCACGCTGTCCGGTTCGGCCAGGAACTGTTGTTCATTGCGGTGAGTGGCGAGACGGTGGTGGATTATTCGCGTAAGCCGAAGGCGGAGTACGCGGGGGGGCCGATGGTCTGGGTCGCTGGTTATTGCGACGACGTCTTCGCCTACCTCCCTTCGCTGCGCGTCCTGCAGGAGGGGGGATACGAGGGGCGGACCGGAATTATCCATCAGCTGGTCGCAACTCCTTTCGCGACATCGGTCGAAGACCGGGTGATGGGGGGGATCCGCAAGGCTGTTGCGGAAACCGGGGAGTGAGCGCAATCAATTGTCCAATCATTTCCCACAGTTCCGGTCTGGAACGCGTACCCCCCCAATGGCCCCAAAAGGCATTGACAGATCCTCGGTTCCCGTCGATGTTGGAAGAATCGAAACTCCGTCCAGGAAAGAAAATGCCGACGCTCGTAAACTGTAAGCTTGCCCTCCTCTGTCTCGTGGCGATGCTGCTGCTCTCCCTCCCGGGATGCCAGGACAAGAAAACCGATGCGGTCGACAAGCGAACGGGGCTTGGTCCCGGGCCGGTCGACCCGGACGCGCCGGAGGAATTCACGACCACGGAAAGCGGTCTGAAGTACCGCATCCGCCGCAAATCGGACGACATCAAGCCGGAACCGCTCGACGGCGTTGCGATGCACTACCGCGGCTGGCTCGACAATGGCCAGGAATTCGAGAACACCTACGCCAAAGGTTCGGTTGTTGTCAAACGGATGGTCGAGCTGCTCTCCGGATGGAAAGAAGGTATGCAGCTGATCGGCCGTGGCGGGATGATCGAACTCGAGATCCCCGCCAAGCTCGCATTCGGACATGAAGGTCAGTCGGCGATTGGCATTCCGCCTCACGCGACTCTTCACGCCCAGATCGAGCTGCTGGACGTTCGAAAGTACCGCAACGAGCCCGGGAAGGCCGATGCCGATGCACCGAAGGAATTCACCGAAACCGGCACTGGTCTCAAGTACCGCATTCGCCGGAAGGGGAACGGCAAGAAGCCGACGCTCGAGAACATTGTGTACATTCGGGTGAAGACAACGCTCGAAGACGGCAGCGAAGTCGAGAACTCGTATCACTCCGGTTTTCCGACGCGCGCCCCCGCATCCGGCGGCCCGCCGGGAGTCGTCGAAGGCATTCAGCTGGTCGAAGAAGGGGGCATGATCGAACTCGTCATTCCCCCCGAACTCGGAATCGGGGATCAGAAGCATCCCAAGATCCCGCCGAATTCAACGCTGAAAATGCTGATTGAACTCGACGAGATTCAGTGAACCGGGAGACGGCCGCATCCGACCGGATTCCGCGCCGTTACTTCTCCGGTTCGATCGTCACCAGAATGTTCTTGAACGCCGGGGTTTTTGATTCCGGATCGACATCCCGCGGGATGAGAACATTCGCTTCCGGGCAGTACATGACGGCGTTTCCGCAGCGGACGTCAAACGCGCGGACGAGCTGGTACCGCATCTCCCCCGTCGCATTGTGGATCCGGACCGGCTGGTCGACCTTGAGTCCAAGCCGATCGATGTCTTTCGGGTTGAGCAGGACGATGTCGCGGCGATCCTGCCCTCGATAGAGGTCTTCATCCTCGTAGACGACGGTGTTGAACTGTCCTTCGGAGCGGACGGTCATGATGCGGAACTGAGACCCGGTCGTGGGAACATCGGGGGGAAAGTGCACCGCGTTGAATTTCGCCTTGCCGGACGGAGTCGGAAAGCTCGTCACGGCGAGCTGCCGTCCATCAATGTGGAATTCCTTGCGCGTTCGGGAGATCTCGGCGACCGGTTCGTAGCCCGGAATCAACTGCGAGATGAGCTCGCGGATGGCATCGTGGCTTTCGAGCGCTTTCCAATCAATTCGTCCTCCGGTACCGAGCACCGATTGCCCGAGATGCGTGAGAACGGAAACTTCACTGCGCGGACCGGCGTAGCGGATCGGCCCGCCGTCGCTGAGACGGACGTAGCTGAACATCGATTCCTGCGTCGTCGGCTGCTGTTCCTCGTCGCGCGGCAGCACTGGCAGAACGAGCGTTTCCTTCCCCCGTCCCCAGGCGTGGGTGGTGTTAAGCGTCGTGGTCAGATACGCGATGCAGCCGATCTTCGCCATCGCCTGTTCCGCAAACGCGGCGGCGGGATTGCTTCCATAAAGATTTCCGCCGAGACAGACGGCGACGTCCATTTCCCCCCGGTCGGCCGCTTCCATGCAGGCCATCGTGTCGAGCCCCGGCGAAGTCGGAACGGTGATTCCCAGCTTGCTTTCGAAGCGTTCGAGAATCGCTTTCTTGAGAAGCGGAGTGACGCCGACGGAACCGATTCCCTGCACGTTGCTGTGGCCGCGGATCGGCATGAGCCCCGCGTTGTGGCGGCCGACCATGCCGCGGAGTAACGCGAGGTTGGCGATCATGCGGACGTTGTCGGAGCCGTGCAGATGGTGCGTAATCCCCATCGTCCAGCCGAAGACCGCGTTTTTGGCTTTTGCATAGATCTCGGCGATCCGGGTGATCTCTGATCGGACGACGCCGGAGCGTCGCTCGATTTCTTCCCAGTCGGCGGTTTCGACCTGCCGCAGGAATTCATCGAAGCCCTCGGTCGATTGCTCGATGAAGGCCCGGTCGACGTTCCCTTTTGCGACGAGTTCTTTCGCCACTCCGGTAAGCAGTGCGATATCTCCGCCGATGTGCGGCTGAACGTAAAGACTGGCGATTCCGCTGCCGAACAACAGGCTCCGGACGTCGCTCGGCACGCGGAAATTGACGAGCCCGAGCTCCTTGACCGGGTTGATGACGACGACCTCTCCGCCGCGCCGACGAAGCTGCATCAGACTCCGCATGAGACGCGGGTGGTTCGATGCGGGATTGCCGCCGATCAGAATGTAAAGATCGGCTGAGTCGAGATCCTCGAGGCGAATCGTCCCGGTTCCCGCGCCGATGCTCGACCCCAACCCCACCGCGCTGGCCTGGTGGCAATAGTACGAGCAGTTATTGACGTAGTTCGTTCCAAACAACCGAGCGAAGAGCTGCAGCAGGAACCCGGCTTCGTTCGAGGAACGACCGCTGGCATAAAAGAAGCTGCGCGTCGGTCCTGCGGCTTTCAATCTCGCGGCAAGCTTGTCGAGCGCTTCGTCCCACGAAATGACGCGATAGCCGTCGTCGTCCGGTCCGGCATAGATCGGCGCGACGAGTCGTCCGCTCATTTCGAGCTGGCGGGGCGACATGGCGCGGAGCTCTTTGAATCGATACCTCGCGAAGAACTCTTTCGTGATTCCGGCCTGCATATCGGAAACCATCGCCTGGAACGACTTCTTGCAGACTTCCGGGAAATAGCCCCCTTCGTTGACCATGCCTCCCATCTGCCCGCCCATGCCGAGCGCACAGGTTTTGCAGGCGTTGCGGCTCCGCATGGCGGTCCACAGTTTCCACCAGCCGACGCGGTTCGCCATGCGCAGCGTGTAGCCGATTGCCTTCCAGCCACCGCCGCTCTTGAGCTGCTTCATCGAGTTGCCTGTCGGTTTTCGGCCGTCGAATCCGTCGGGAAGCCCCGTTGCTGACTCATCCAGTATAGCGCCCCCTGTGACCCGGCAAAACCGTTAGGGACTGCACTCAAGGGCGAGCTGTGCGTTCGCTCCGGATTTGCGAACTGGAGCGGTTGAAGCGGTTGGCCGATGGGTTCCCGTTCCGTGGCATTCCAGCGTCCGTCAGTGAAGGGATGGAGGGATGCTGTCGCGTTCAGTTTCGCGAGGTTGCACGATCCGAATTCCGCGCACGTCCGGCAGTATCGGCGCAACTCGGAGTGTTTCCGCGCGGCAAAGGTTGTTCGGCGAACGGAAGTCAAATCGTGAGCTACATTTGACAAGCATTTTCGCGGTCAGATGTACACTGCCGCGACTTCGCTTGGGCATCGGTTTCGTGCGGGGAAACCGATCGAACAGGGATGGAGTAGTCTGTGGCTGCCGTCGAGAGCTCGGTCGATCTCAAGCAACTTTCCTTGCGCGCCGCCGTCGCGTACGCGGTGCGTTGCGCTCGCCGCGTGCAGCCGCTCTACAGTCCGCCTTCTGATCATCCCGCGGCCGCGAGCTGCGTCGAGGCGATTGATACCGCCCTGGCACTTGCCGAACGATTCGCGACCGGTGAGGAAGTCGATTCCGATTCGGTGGCGCGCGTCGAGGAAGCGACCGTTGCGGTCCTGATGGCGGCGAGTCAGCAGGAATCGGCCGACCCGACCGCCGCCTACGTAGCGAACGCCGCGTACGCAGTCATCAACGCGGTCGAGTCCGCACTCGAGAGCGCGCACGATGCCGACCCGGTTGCCGCGGCCGAGCGCGCGGTGGATGCTGCGATCATCGCGATCGATGCCGCGAAGTCGGCCGATGAATCGGTCGGAGCCGCGGCACAAGTCGACGGGCAGATTCTGAGCACGATGCGGCTGGGCAAGTTCCCCGAGCTCGGCAAGGGAATTGACCCGACCGAATCGGGAATTCTCGGTCCGCTGTTCAATTCCTCGGCCGTGAAGAAGCGCAAGAAGAGCGCGCCGAAGGGAAGCAAAGCGAACCGCCGTCAGAATTCCGACGAGCCGGCGGGCTCATCCAGCGAGGAACTCGACAACGAATCGGCGCGCAAGCTGGCCATGCTTGCCGAGCTGATTCGATCAAAACAGAAAGAGCTCGCCACCGAACGGACCGCGCTCGATTCCGAACGCGCCGAACTGGCGAAACTGAGCGAGAAGCTGCAGGCCGAGCGCGACCAGCTTCGTGCCGACAGGAACGCGGCGCGGGACGCATCGGAAGCAGGCGACGACTCTGGTGCGTCCGATGAAATCCTTCGCTTGCAGGCGGAAGTCGAAGCGGCACGCAAAGAGATCGAAGCGGAGCGGCTGGCGCTCGCCGCCGAACGGGCCGAACTCGACGAGCAACAGCATGGAACCGCAAACCAGGCGGAAACCAGCGACGAGCACGCACGGATTACCGCGGAACGAGATCAGGTACAGGCCGAACGCAGGAAGCTGCAGAGTCAACTCGACGATCTGCAGGCCGAACGCGAGCGGGAGCGAGTCGAGTTCGAGAGCTCCCGCGATCAGCTCGAGCGCGAGAGCAGCGAAATCGAGTCCCGGCGGAAGGCGCTTGCCGAGGAAGCCGCGGCCATCGCCGAAGAACAGAGCCGGCTCGAGGCTTTGCGAGGCGACACCGCGGGAGTCGAGGCATCGCTTCGCGAGCAGTCCGAGCAGAATCAGGCGCGCACGAAGGAACTCGATGCAATCCGCGAACAGCTCAACGCCCGCGAGGAAGAGCTGCAAGCCAGCGAAAGCCAGGTGCACGACGAACGGCAGCGAATTGCCGGCGAGCAGGAAACTTTGGCCGGGCTGAAGGGGGAACTCGAGGCAGAGCGCCGGGAACTGGAATCCGAACTTCAGAGAATCGGCGCCGAACGAGAATCGCTCGAGGCGGAAGCAAAACGGCAACAGGAGGAAGCCTCGCTTCATGCGGAACGTGCGTCCGAGATCGATCGCAGCTTTGGTGAGCTCGAACAGGAACGGGCCCGGCTTGCAACGCGCGCCGCGGAAGTTGCCGCATCGCAGGAACAGCTGGAATCAGCCGCACGCCAGTACGAAGCGCAGGTTTCGCAGCTCGAAATGGATCGGCGCACCGTCGAAGAGAGCATCAGGCAGCTCGACGGGCAGCGCCAGCAGCTCGAACAGAACACCGCCAAGGTTCTCAAGGAGCTCGAAGACATTCGGGCCGAGCGGGCACGCCTCGAGGAAGAACGGAACCGCCTGCAGGGAGAGCGGGATCAATTCAAAGCGGAGTGCGCCGCAATTCTCGAAAGCGAGAAGGCGGCTCTCGACGCGGAAAAGCTCAAGATGCGCGAGTCGACCGTTCGCGTCGACAACGAGCGCCGCAGACTCGACGAATCGCGCGCGGCTTTGATCGAAGAGCGTCAGATCCTGGAAAAGCAGCGTGGCGAGCTCTCTGATGCGCGCAGTGAAGTGCGATCGGAACAGGAATCGCTCGAGGCGCAAAGAGTCAAGTTCATGGAAGAACGGGCGATCGTGATCAAGAAAGAAGCGGACATCCACAAGGCGCTCCATCATCTTCGCGAGGAGCGGAAGCGGCTCGACCCGCAGGAGGATTCGCTCCGCGCGTGGAGCCGGCAGCAGGATCCGCAGGAAATCGTCGCCGACCTGCAAACGTTGCTGACGCGCCTGCATGAGGAACGGCACCGTCTGAAGGTCGAGCGTGAACAGCTCGCGGAAGTCTTCATGCTTGTGCACACGGGGCGAATGCGATCGCCTCATGCAGCACCCGCGGGCGCAGAAACGCGCACTCGCAGCGAGTTCAAGCACGATGGACCGAGGCTGCGCATGCTGATCGAGCCGGGGAACTCGACTCCGGCGCAGATCGGCGACCTGCTCGTACAGCTTTCGGATCTGCACCGGGATCTGGGCGGCTCGGGCGTGCGGTTCATCGTGAATGAAGCGCGAAGCTGGAACGTCGGCAAAGTGATCGATCGTTCGCGCGAAGCGGGCGGCTCGGAGCGGACGTTCGTCGAGATCTACGCCGTGTCCGCTGCAGCGCAGGGGACCGCGGCCGATTCCGATCTGGCACTCTGGGATCGGTTCGGCGCAAGCCTTTTCATGGCGCTCCGGCTCGATGCCGGCCTGGCGAACTATTTCGAGCTCGCGCAGGTCGTCTCGAAGGATCACAAGGCCCGCCGGCTCGCGGCCGACGCCGCACGCCGCGCCGCCGACGCCGGCCCGACCACCGTTCCGACTGAAAAGGGGACTGGGCCTCTTTCGATCGATTCGGTGAATGCCCGCCTGCTGCGCATCGAGGAGATGCGCCGGC